>JAEWVL010000301.1 GCA_023396665.1 Spirochaetota bacterium | reverse complement strand
GTATAACAGATAATAAAAGAAAATAATAGATAGAGAGTCTCTATTGTTACTATACCTTTCGCTATGAAACATATTAATAGTAATGGAAAACGAAGCAAAAACAATCCAAATGGTATTAATTAGGAATTCAATTTGTTTTGTATCTGATTAATTGGAAATAATTGGAAGAATTAGAAGTATTAACACAAATAAATGATGTAACAAAATAAGGGATATAATGAAAAACATACTATTTGTCCAATTACCACTAAACGACCATGGTAACAATTACGTGGCGGGAAATACCCCCTATGCGAGTGCGGTACTGAGCGCCTATATAAATTTACGATTGGGCGATATGGCAAAGGCTGAATATATACCTGTTGAATTCTGTAACTATGCCTCTAACGAGCTTCTATCCAGATATATAATTCGCAAAAACCCGGATATTCTTGGTTTTGTCTGTTATCTGTGGAATATTGAACGCAATATAGAAATTGCTCGTATACTTCAAAAGGATTCATCTTTCTCATCAAAGATAATTTTTGGAGGAGCTGAAATAACAGAAGACTCAATTTTCTTAAATATCGAGGGAATCAATTACTTCAGCGGGGAAGGGGAGTGGTTTTTTTATAATTACCTGAAAGGACGTATTGATCTTGATAACATACACTATATAAAGCAACCGCCTGATGAGCAAACGGATGTTTTGGATATAGTAGAACCATTTGTTAATAATTATCTTAATAGTTCATTCGATAATTCCGTTTTCATTGAAATGACAAGAGGTTGTCCCTATAAATGTGTTTATTGTTCTTATTCAAAAAATCTTAAAAAGGTCAGAGAATTAGCACCGGATATTTTATCAAAGGCTATTGAAAAAGCACAAAAAAGAGGGATAAGGGAAATATACATACTTTCTCCGACTTTCGATCGGGCACCTCATTTTAAGTCGACTCTTCGGGAGCTTTCGGATATAAACAATCTGCAACTTCATACAGAGTTGCGAACTGACAAAATTGACCGGGAGACAGCCGAACAATTACGATTGGCCGGCTTTGCTTCTTTAGAGGTTGGCATACAGACCCTGACTTCATCCGCCCTGGAAAAATCGGGAAGAAAAGACCGAATTGAAAAAGAAATCGAGGGAATACATAATCTAAAGGATAATGGAATTTTTCTGAAAATTGGAATTATTCCCGGTTTGCCCGGTGATAGTCCGCAGAGTTTTAACGAAGGGTTGAATCGTTTGTGTGAAGAGGGCCTGGAGAGCGAAATCGAGTTGTATCCGCTTATGGTTTTGCCGGGAACAGTAATAAGATCAAAGGCTTCGGAATATGCAATCAACTATATGGAAAAGCCCCCTTATTATCAGTTATCAAATAGCAGTTTTACAGAAGAGGATATACAAACGGCAAAATCCATAATTGAAAAGAAATCCGGATTATATACCGTATCAGATTTGAGACCTGATTTTTTTCATGAAGAACTTTCATCTCTTTGCAAGGGTATTTTTCTATCAACTGATGATGCTGATTGGGAAGAAAGTTTTGATACGGTTCCGCAGGATTCGTATGTATTCAGTTATTTCGTACAGACGGAGGATATAGCGCGTCTTATCCCCCCGCTGATGCGTCTTGTGCCAATTAATAAACTTTACAACATCGTGATACTTTCGGAGACCGTTTTTGATGATGATGCATTGATAGCTTATTTAGGCAAAATAGAGGAAGACTGTTTTTATCGCAGAGTGCATCATTTTGAAGATTGGCTTCGCGGAACGAGGGTGATGTTTCATCAGGTGGTGAAAAACAAGACGAGTTATATGGAAATATATGAAAGAAATACTGTTATAGAACCGCTTTATTATACCGATTCAGAGTCGAATACAGTAACTAATGCAGACCCGATGGCGATTATCTTGCCGACAAAAGCGAATGACGCTGACATTGAAGATGTTTCAGAACGATATGCGGAGTACCCGGAAATGATAAGATTTTTCAGATACGGACAATATAAAGATTTCACAGATAAAGCCGGGATACAGAACATTAAACCGAATCCATATTTTTCAATACGAAATTACAACGGGTTGTTACGTTATTTCGAAAACAATGATAACAAATAGAAAAAATAATATATACTAAGTGGTGTAATATGCGATATGATTGCATTGTAGTTGGGGCCGGACATGCCGGATGCGAGGCGGCACTTGCGTCGGCGCGAACAGGATTATCAACTTTATTGATTACAGGTAACCTTGATACCATTGCGCAGATGAGTTGCAATCCCGCTATCGGCGGTCTGGCGAAAGGACAGCTTGTTAGGGAAATAGACTCTCTCGGCGGAGAAATGGCCAGAGCGATTGATGCTACAGGTATTCACTTTAAACTTCTTAACAGAAGTAAAGGGCCAGCCGTTTGGGCTCCGCGTGCACAAGCGGATAAGAAAAAATATCAATTTTATATGAAACACGTATTAGAACAACAGATGAATCTTTCAGTGATTCAGGATGTTGTTACCTCACTTACTGTAAGTAACGGACATATCGATGGAGTAACGACAGAACGGGAAAACATGTTTTTAGCAAAAACTGTTATCGTATGCACGGGAACATTCTTAAAAGGAAAAATTCATATTGGCGCTTTCAATCAAAAATGTGGACGGCTTGGAGACTTCTCTGCAGAACATCTTAGTGCAAGTTACATCGATCTGGGTTTCAGAGTAGGTCGACTCAAGACAGGAACACCACAGAGAGTAAACGGCAGAACTATAGATTACTCGAAATGTGAGATACAGGTAGCGGATGAACAACCGGTTCTTTTTTCTTTTGACAGTCAAGGAAAGAAGATTCTTGAGCAAAAAAGTTGCTGGATCACTTTTACTACAGAAAAGACTCATGAGATAATACGAAAGAATCTTGATCGATCACCACTTTACGGAGGAAAGATAGAAGGAATTGGACCGCGCTATTGTCCTTCCATTGAAGACAAGGTTGTTCGGTTTTCAGACAAGCCGCGTCATCAATTGTTTTTGGAGCCGGAGGGACTTGATACCGAAGAGATTTACATAAATGGATTTTCTAGTTCTCTTCCGGAAGATGTGCAGCTTGAAATGGTTCACACCTTGCCTGGTTTGGAAAATGTGCAAGTTATGAGACCGGCATATGCTGTGGAGTATGATTTTATTCCGCCGGATCAGTTGAAACCAACTCTCGAAACAAAAAATGTCAAAGGCCTTTTTCATGCAGGACAAATAAACGGAACATCAGGCTATGAAGAGGCGGGAGCGCAGGGTTTGCTTGCGGCTCTGAATGCGTCATTGTATGTACGTGATTTGCCTCAGCTGACTTTTTCACGAGCATCATCGTATATCGGGGTTATGGTGGACGATCTTGTAACCAAAGAAATAATTGAACCATATCGTATGTTTACTTCAAGAGCTGAGCATAGATTGATACTGCGGCATGATAATGCAGATGAACGGCTGATGAAAGCAGGTTATGATTGCGGACTATTGCCTGCGGATCGATATGAGCAAATGACGGAGAAATATAGAAAGATAAATGAGAATGTTGAAAGAATCAGAACAAAAGGCATAGTGATCGATGATACATTATGCGCTGTTTTAGGTTCAGAAAATGAAAAAGGTAAAACTGTTATAGCGGATAAACTTTTAAAGAGACCCGAAATTCGAATAGAAAATATCCTGCCGCAGGATGAAGAGCTGCAATTGTTTGAAGAAGAATCGTTGAAAGCGATAGAAATGAAAATAAAGTATGAAGGATACATTAAGAACGAACAAGAACGTATAGAACGACTGAAGACGATGGATGACAAGCCAATTCCACAAGACTTCGATTATGATTCAATTAAGGGAATTAAAAGAGAAACTTTGGAAAAATTGAAAAGGTTTAATCCGACCACACTCGGTCAGGCATCGAGAATAACAGGAGTGGATCCTGTACATATATCTTTGATAGCGGTCTTTCTGGAAAAAGGTGATAGAGAGGAGAAAAGGAGCATCAATACTGACAAACAACATTGATAACAGAAGGCCATAGAGAACAATGTTCCACGTGGAACATTGTTCTCTAAGCAAAACCAACCCCCGAAAGTGAATGGCAAAAGATCTTTCTCCATTCAAAAGTTATTACATGTTGTATTTAACCCGCCAAACATTACCATATCGTGTCGTAATTACAAGTATTCTATTTAATTCTGAGTTGATAGATATTGTATCCTTGGCAATTAGCTATATTTACAATCAGTGTGTTTGGGTTGAGAGAAGGGGGGATACATAGTCTACAGGTGTCGGGCTCATTATGTATCAGAACCTGAAGAGAGATTGTTTTGAGTGTTGTTTGTCTGTTTGTGTTGTGTTTCTATTCTCTTGGCCAGGGTATGA
>JAEWVL010000296.1 GCA_023396665.1 Spirochaetota bacterium | reverse complement strand
AGCGCGGTATACACATCTATCGACGAGATGCTGCGCAAACATCCCGTCGACATTCTTGTAATCGCGACGCCACCGGATACCCACGAGGATCTGCTGCTTATGGCCGCACACTTTCCCCTCAAAGCGGTAATTCTCGAGAAGCCCCTGGCTCATACGATTGAGAGCGCCCGGAAAATCGAAGCATTCGCAATAGCCCAAAAACTTTCAGTCATCATCAACCACGAACGCCGCTTCGCAAATCAATATGTTCACATCAAACAACAGATAGATAACGATACACGTTTCGGAAAACTGCTCTCGCTTTCAATGAAACTGTATATGGGGAGAACCCGCAGTTTCCGCGACATCCTTTACGACGACGGAACACACATCATCGATCTCGCGCACTATCTCTGCGGCGATTTTGTCTTCAGCTCGGCACACGGAAACGAGACAACGCTTTACGCGGGAGGAAACACAGCTTCTGCCACCATCAGCCTTGAGACAGGGCGCGGCAGGGATCATCTTGTTTTTGAAATAGACTGCTCGTTTGAAAGGGGACGCATCGTAGCGGGAAACGGTTACTACCATGAATACGAAAGCCGGCAAAGCCCCTTTTACCGCAATTTCAGATCTCTGATCGTATCAAAAAAACGATTCAGAAAGAGCGCTTATTTTGAAAACATGTTTGCACACGCCTGTCAGGTTGCAAAAGGCGTATGCCCTTCCCGTTCAAGCTGCTCCGATGCGCTATTTGCCCTCAACCGGGCCGAAGAGATACTTGCAAAAGCGGGAATCCGCAATCCCTGAAAGACCCTTGTAACTTTTTTCCGCTTTTCTTACTTATTCGTATGGGGCGCAATGCCCCGAAATTACGGAGGTTAACGACTATGTTTCTGGGTATTGATCCCCTGTATTGGATGATAATGCTGCCGATTCTTCTTTTCTCTCTTTGGGCTTCAGCATCGGTAAAATCGGCTTTTGCCAAATACTCCCGTTATGCACTGGCAAGCGGTCTAAGCGGTGCCGAAGCCGCCCGTTTCATTCTGCAGAGAAACGGCATTCACGATGTCAAAGTAGAAGAGGGATCCGGCATCCTCTCAGATCACTACGACCCTTCGGCAAAAAAAGTGCGCCTATCGAAATCGGTATACTACGGCAATTCGGTTTCCGCTGTGGGTGTCGCCGCTCATGAAACCGGTCATGCAATTCAGCACGCAAACGGCTATGCTCCGCTGGCGCTGCGCTCAGTACTGGCGCCAAGCGCAATGATCGGCTCAAATCTGTCTTATTTCATCATTTTTTTGGGCTTCATTCTCGGTGCGGTCGGGCTTATCAAGATCGGCATAATTCTTTTTTCGACGGTTGTCGCTTTTCAGCTTATTACTCTACCTGTCGAAATCGATGCATCTAACAGGGCAAAGCGCATGCTGGCAGACTACGGCATGGTAACATCTTACGAATTGAAAGGTGTATCCGGTGTACTCAACGCCGCCGCGATGACCTATGTTGCGGCAGCGGCGTCTTCAATTGCGACCTTATTGTACTATCTTCTCAGGGCAGGCCTTCTGGGAGGGAGGGATGAATAAGGTTCCGCTGATTTTGTCCGCTACTGCCGCGAAACTTGCACTGGCACACGATGATTAACGCAAGTCGATGACTACGCTTTGCAGAGAGAAAAAAAGCCATGGGAATCCATGGCTTTTTTTCCAGGCTATTCCGGGGAGCGGTCGGTATCCCCCCGTATAAAAAAAGCAGGAAACCGGGCAAAAACCCGGCTTGCGGCAATGCAGTTCTATTTTTTACGCGGTTTCGCCTTCGCTTTGACTGCCTTTGTACCGGGTCCTTTCGATGAGGAAAGGGAAGCTGCCGGCTCTGTTGCCAGCTGCAGCCCCTCCGGATACAATGACGCGGCGGCCATGGATTCTATCTTCTCGTCTTCGATGATGTCCTCGACGCAAACACCCTTCTGATAGCCCTTCCTGCACTCGCTACTATATGCAATATTGTACACCAACGGCGTTACAAAAAGCGTAATCAGAGTACCGAACATCAGACCATAGGCCATCGCAACCGCCATCGGTACGAGAAAAGGGTCTGAACCGCCCCAGCCGTATGCCGTCGGCAGCAGGCCGAGAATCGTGGTAATCGAGGTCAGCATGATCGGACGTATCCGCTTGTAGCCGGCCTCAAGCGTGGCCAGGTACACGTCTTTGCCGTTTTTTCTCGCGGTGTTAATGAAATCGACAAGCACTATCGAGTCGTTGACGATAACCCCGCCGAGACCGACAATGCCCATCAGCGCCATGAAAGAGAGCGGCAACCCGTGCACAAAAAACGAATAGACAACTCCGCACATCGAAAACGGCACGATTGACATGACGACAAGGGGCTGCCTGAGATTTTTAAAAAGCGCCACCAGAATGATGTAAATCCCCAACAGTGCGATGCCGTAGGCCTTACCGAGCCCCTCCAGCGCATCGCCCGTGTCCTCAAAACCGCCTCGGTAGCTGATTTCATAGCCGGGATATTTTTTCTCAATATCGGCAAACTGTTTTTTCAGCATAAGATTGGCTTCCACCGAAGAAAGCGATTTCTTGCCTTCTGCCGTTATATCCGCAGAAACACTTATGGTACGCCGCCAGCCCATTCGTCCGATAACCGCCACACCTTCACTCTGTTCGACACTTGCGACATTCATCAGCGGAATAAGCCCCCCCATTCGGTTGGCCACTTTTATATCCTGCAATTTGTCCAGAGAGGTTCTGGCAGTCTCAGGCAATATGACTCGCACATCGATCTCCTCTTCGGCCAGACGTATTTCTGTTGCAATCGATCCAGCATAACAGGAACGTATCGTTCCGGCGACATCGAGTACAGAAATACCGGTACGAATCGCCATCTCCTGATCGACCAGAATCTTTATCTCTTTTTTCTTGTCCTCATAACTGTTCTTTACATTCTCAACAAACGCCGGTTCGCTGCCGTCGGGACGTTTTTTCAGCTTTTTCTTTCCCTTCACCTGCGGTATGTAGGCCATGTATTCATTGGCGATGCGGTTCATCACTTCGAAATCTTCGCCGCTTATATTTACCTCTATGTCTGAACTTGATGGAGGACCGTTCTGCTGTATTTTCAGTTCGAGTTTCGTGAACTCCTTGTCAAAGCGTTTGAAAGACTCTCTCAAGTCAGCCATGAGATCCTGAGCGCTAAGATCCCGCTTGTCGAAGGGGGTCATGTTGACGATTATCATGCCGTAGTTGTTTCCCTCTTTCGAGTTGGGATCCTCTTCTCCGTCACCGACGATGCCCACCCTGGAAATATAGCTTTCGATATAGCCTTCCGGCAGACTTGCGAGCTCGTGCTCGATCATTCTGATTTTCTGATCCATATTTTCAAGAGAGGTTCCCGCCGGGGCCTCCACCTTGATAAGAAAAGTCTCGATACCGCCTTCGGGGAAAAGATCGAACTTCAAGACCTTTATGGCAAAAAAGACTGTAAAAGCGAGAAAGCAGACGACTCCGGCGGTGACGACTATCTTGTGCCGGAGCAGTACAGCGAGAACCTTGACATAACGGTCCCGCACGTTTAAGAGGCTTTTTTTCGTTACATTCCCGGAGCCGGCCTTTTTTTTGTGGGCAAAACGTTTTTCGATATCATAGATATGCGAGGGCAGAATCAGCATCGATTCGGCCCATGAAACGAGCAGTGCCACAGACACAACGGCCGGCAGCGCCCACATCATCTTGCCCATGGCGCCGCTGACAAACATCAGCGGTGCGAAAGCGGCGATTGTCGTAAGAATGGTACCGGCGATGGGAGTAATTACTTCGGTAACACCGCTGAGCACCGCCTCCCTGAGCTCGTATCCCTCTTCGAGATGCCGGTATATATTCTCGGCGACGATTATCGCATCATCGACCAGCATACCGAGCACCATTATCAGTCCGAACATCGAAATGAGATTTATCGATATATCAGAAACGCCCAT
>JAEWVL010000288.1 GCA_023396665.1 Spirochaetota bacterium | reverse complement strand
GTGCCGGTCTGATCATTGTTCATTTTCTTAAAAGCCGAACCTGGATCGAAGTGCTCGTTGATCCGATTGAATATGTTCCCCGTAAAAGCCGCAAGGGCAGATACGCCGTATTAAGCGAAGCCGGCGGCCGTGTCGCCGAGATGAACGAGGGCGGCACGTCGACAAGGACGAAAACAAAACGGATGACCCTCTATCGCCAGCAATGTATTCAGGTAGCCGCAGTCCTTGCAAAAAAAGGGCCGCTTTCCGCGAAACAGCTTCGCGAAACCGGATGCACAGAGAAAGCCGGTTACATTCTGCGCAACAACTTCTATCGCTGGTTTGTAAAGGTCGACAAAGGTCTCTACGATATCAGCGCCGAGTGCCGAAAAGAACTGAAGCAATATAAGGAACTCATAAAGGTGCTGAACGCGAAAAAAAGTACTACTCAATCAATAAAGTGATATGCAAAATCCACTTTTTCACTTTATTTCCATTGTTTCCATATTTTATTGACAAAAAAACAGCCTCTTGGCTAATGTCCACTTTCCCCAAAAATGTCGCGTTCACGGGTGTGTACGTGACCCTCTTTTGGATTTCGCCAACAAGTGTCGGAGCGATTTCCTGACCGATCTCTCCGTCGCAGACAGTTTTTCGTACACGCGAATTGTGACCGGTTTCCGTACAATGACGTCATGAATGGACAAGCAGTCTTCTTCGATAAAGCCGTCCGATCACAATCATTATTATAGTATGTATGCATAAATATATTTGTTTTATTTCTTCGTAATATTTTGAATACAATACATTTTTCGCTCATCTATGACAGATTTATACGGACAAACACAAAAAAAAGGAGGGCATATGAAGCAAAACAGATTTTCCAGACTTCTCGTCATCGCGTTTCCGATGATTCTGTCGCAACTGGCCGACACAATCATGCTTTTTACCGACCGGCTCATGCTCTCCTCGCTGGGTCCCGCGCACCTGGCCGCTTCCATGAACGGTGGTCTTACTTCGCACACCCTGAACGCTTTTTTTCTCGGTCTCGTAGGGTACGTTAACGCAATTACCGCTCAATACTACGGTGCCGGCAAACGACTCGAATGCGGAGAGGCTTCGTCGCAGGCGATCATACTGTCGTTTGCCTCGTATCCCCTGCTTCTTTTAATGATAGCGCCGGTCAGGGATATCTTTCACTTCATGGGCCAGCAGCCCGAAGAGCTTGTCCTTTCTTTTGAGTATTTCCGGACACTCATGTTCGGCTCGATATTTTTCATTCTTCGCGGAGCGCTCACCGGATTTTTTCTCGGTATCGGCCGCACACGAACGGTATTGCTTTCCAGTTTTCTGGGTATGCTGGTGAATATCCCCGCTAACTACATTTTTATCTTCGGCAAATTCGGTGTTCCCGCAATGGGCATGAAAGGCGCCGCCTACGGAACAATCTGCGGGTCGCTTGTTATTTTAATATCACTTGCGTCAGTATACTTTTCCCGTTCCTATCGCAAAGAGTTTTCCACCACCCGTATCAGACTGAATATGGCGAAGATGCGCTCACACCTTCGCTTCGGTCTGCCGGCCGGTTTTGAATTTTTTCTTAACCTGATATCGTTTAATCTTTTTATTCAGGCGATGCACTCCTACGGCACCTCGGTCGCCGCGGCTACGACCATAACCTTCAACTGGGATCTTGTGGCTTTCGTTCCAATGATAGGTTTGAGCGGAGCGACTACCGCCCTTGTCGGGCAGTGTATCGGCGCCGGCGACAGAAAAGAGGCGGAGAGAACCGCGTATACTTCGCTGATGACCGCATGGTGCTATTCGTTCAGCATTACTCTTGTTTTCGTTCTGTTTACAAACTATCTCGTCGCCGTTTTTACGGGGGGATACTCTCCCTCGGAACATGCGGCAGTCACTCCGCTTGCGACAGTAATGCTCAAAGCCGCAGCGCTTTACCTCATCGCCGACAGCGCAAATCTCGTCTTTTCGGGAGCCTTGAAAGGAGCGGGCGATACCCGCTTTGCGATGTTGATATCCACCGGACTGCATATTGTTTTCGCAAGCGTCGCACTTTGCATGATCTATGGTTATAAAGCAAACCCGCTAATCGTTTGGGCAGCATTCATCACCTTTGTAATTTCACTGGGCAGCTGCATGTTTCTTCGTTTTCGCAGCGGCGCATGGAAAAAGATTTCAGTTATCGACCGTACCGACGCGGATGCGATGCCGATCGGATCGATCGCGCCGGAATGCATCGATTGACAGCAATGCGGGTTTTTCCGATATGGATTACCCGATCACAAAACCGTCACCCGTAATCGGGCAAACGGTATATACGCTATTTCTCACGGGCGGACGGATCCGCCTTAAACCTCCTCCAAACTAAAAAAGGGCCCGCGATTTTTGCGGGCTCTTTTTTATAATTATTCATCGGAAATAGTCAACGATCAGATCAATCTGTCGTCACTACCTCAAAATCGTGAGCAAAGACAATTGCAGGCAAATCACACGCTTCTCTTTTTGCACAAAAAATCCGCGCTTAAGATAAGCGCGGATTTTTATATTCTTTTAGATTTACGTACAAATCAAAACAATTACATGCCGCCGCAAAGGGCGAGCAGCACACCGGCTGCAACCGCCGAACCGATAACGCCCGATACATTCGGACCCATCGCATGCATCAGCAGAAAGTTCTGCGGATTGTACTCGAGACCGACCTTGTTCGACACGCGCGCGGCCATCGGTACCGCCGAAACCCCGGCTGAACCGATAAGCGGATTGATCTTCTCTTTCAGAAAAAGATTCATGAATTTCGCAAGCAGTACTCCGGCAGCAGAACCGATGCTAAACGCAGCAAGACCGAGGCCGAGAATCGCCAGCGTCTCTTTGCGAAGAAACTTCTCTGCCGAAAGTTTCGAACCGACCGAAAGACCGAGCATGATCGTTACGATGTTGATAAGCGCATTCTGCATCGTATCGGAAAGACGGTTGATAACTCCGCATTCCTTCGCGAGGTTTCCGAACATCAGCGCACCGATAAGCGGGGTCGCATCGGGAAGCAGGAAAATACACAGAGTCAGTACCAGAAGCGGAAAAATGATTTTCTCGCGTTTTGACACGTGACGAAGCTGCTTCATCTCGATCATGCGTTCTTTTTTTGTCGTGCAAAGCCGCATGATCGGCGGCTGAATAATGGGAACCAGCGCCATATACGAATAAGCGGCAACGGCGATAGCACCGAGAAGATGCGGAGCGAGTTTCGTCGTTAAAAAGATCGCGGTCGGTCCGTCGGCACCGCCGATGATACCGATTGATGAGGCCGCCCGCAATGTGTCCGCGACATTCTGCGCGGTACCGGCGGGAGCAAAATTGAAACCGGCAAATTCGCTAAGTGCGATAGTACCCAGAAGGGTGGTAAAAATACCGAACTGGGCGGCAGCGCCGAGAAGCGCGGTCTTCGGGTTAGCGATCAGCGGACCGAAGTCGGTCATCGCACCGACCCCCATGAAAATCATTAGAGGGAAAAGACCCGATGCCACACCGAAACTGTATATCTGGCCCAGAAACACATCAGAATGGTGCACTACATACTGGAACACAGCACCTGTTGACTGATTGGTTCCCTGCATCATGACATCGGTAACATGCGACATTTCAGCAACGGGAATATTTGACAGAATACCGCCGAATCCGATCGGAATCAGAAGCAGCGGTTCGAAATCCTTAACAATACCGAGATAGAGCAACACCATACCGACGACGATCATTATGATCTGGCCGTAGGCGATGTTCGCAAATCCCGTCTGGTGCCAAAGGCTTACAAATGAACTAGCTAAATCCACGGGAGTCTCCTTTATCAGTTTATGGTTGCGACGATCTGACCGGCTGTGATCTGCTGGCCTTTTGAGACTTCGATGTCCGAAACGGTTCCGGCGACATTGGATTTGATCTCGGTTTCCATTTTCATCGCCTCAATAACCACAATCGGGTCACCAGCATTCACATGATCGCCAACCGCAACAACAACTTTCGTAATTGTTCCGGGAAGAGGACTCTTGATCATGGTCGAATCTGCACTTTCAGTTTTAACCGGAGCAGCGGCTGCGGAAGCATCAATTCCCTCTTTAATGTCGAGCGGCATTGACTTGCCGTTTACCGTTGCCTTGTTGTCTTCAAGTTTGACTGCGTATTTTGTACCGGCTATTGTAACGGTATATTCCGAAGCGCCGTCTTTTTTCTGTGCATTCTTGCGTACAGATACTTTGGCTTCACCTTTAAGGAAAGTGATGCCTTTGTCACCGCAGGCAGCCGCGATAAAAATGTTCTCGTCGTTAACAGGCAATTTGGCTTCTTCGAGCATTTTCTTTGCCGCGGGAATACCTTTTTTCGGATCACGGTCGTTTATATCGATCGGCGCTTCGCTTGTCGGTGCAAGCCCAAGCTGCTCGGATGCGATTTTCACGATTTCGGCAGACGGAGCTACCGGAGTCTTTCCGAAATATCCGAGAACCATTTTCCCGTAACCATCGGCGATTTTTTTCCATTTTCCCATCATGACATTGTTGAAAGCCTGCTGAAAATAGAACTGCGACACAGGAGTAACGGAAGTTCCAAAACCGCCGAGCTCAACAACTTCACCCATCGCCTTGATGACTTCCGGGTAACGGTTCATGATGTTATTGTCGCGCATCATCTGCGTATTTGCTGTAAGCGCCCCGCCCGGCATCGGCGAGAAGGGGATAAGAGGTTCTACTTCTTTGGCTTCCGGCGGCATGAAATAGTCTTTCATACAGTCTTTGAAAATCTCTTCGGCTTCGCGCATTTTGTCGATGTCGATGCCAAGATCATAATCGGTGCCGCGAAGCGCGTGCCACATGGAGATGACGTCGCTCTGACAGGTTCCGCCAGAAACAGGTGCCATGGAAAGATCAAGACCGTTTGCGCCGCCGTCGATTGCCGCAGTATAGCAGGCAACGCAGGTGCCGGCAGTGTCATGTGAATGGAAACGGATATGCGCCTTGTCGCCGAGAAGTGCGCGAGCAGCTTTCATTGTTTCGAATACGGTTTTAGGAGTTGATGTTCCGGATGCGTCTTTAAAACATACTGAATCGTAGGGAATGCCCGCATCGAGAATTTTCTTGAGCGTGTCCACATAGAATGCCGGAGTATGGGCCTTGTCCGCGCCCGGTGTGTCCGGTGGAAGACTCATCATGGTAACGACAACTTCATGCTTGAGACCCGCTTCGTGAATACACTGGCCTGAATAGATGAGATTGTTCACATCATTGAGCGCATCAAAATTGCGGATGGTGGTCATACCGTGTTTTTTGAAAAGCTGCGCATGCAGTTTGATGATGTCGCGGGGCTGCGAGTCGAGACATACAACATTGATACCGCGTGCAAGTGTCTGCAGATTTGCCTTGGGGCCGGCAGCCTCGCGAAACTTGTCCATCATAACAAATGAATCTTCATTTGCATAAAAATAGGGTGACTGGAACATTGCGCCGCCGCCCGCTTCAAAATGCTCGATACCGGCCTCGGCAGTCGCTTTTACCGCAGGCAGGAAATCATTCATAAATACACGCGCTCCGTAGACCGACTGAAAGCCGTCCCGGAACGCGGTGATCATTACATCAATTTTTTTCTTAGCCACAAAAACACCTCTTGATTGAATTGTTTGTTTGGTACTACTTTTTGCTAGCCGCATAAGAAGCCGCGACTGCCGCCGCAATAGCCGAATTGTCGGTTAAAGGGACAGCTTTAGACGGCTTGACAACAGATTCTTCCTTTTCGGGGAAATATTTGTTCATCACGCCGATTACGACCCGAAGGATGTTCATACTGAATATCATGATTACCAAAAACGCGAATACAACCGTCATTCCGATAATCATGAAGCCGACACCCGTCATCATGAGTTCCATATCATGTCTCCCAACGCTAATATTTTAATCGAACCTTCCGAATCCAGAACAATGAGCTCGCCCGAATCGCTCAGATCCTGCACTCTTGCGAGTCCGTTTACCGTACTGTTCTTTATCATAACCTCTTTGCCTGCATGAGGGAAAAAGGCCATGAAATCATTTTTTATCGCGGAAAAACCGCCTGTAACGAATATTCGGTAGTTAAGGCGGTATTCATCGAATAGCTTTCGTGCAAAATCGAGTCTGTCCGTTCTTGCACCGGTATGTGAGGTGAGAGCCGTGACATTTTGATCCAGGGCGTGTTCTGCCGAGGGATCGCTGTTCAAATTGACACCGACACCGAGAACCATGCCCAGAAAGCTGCTGCCTTCAAAGACCGTTTCACTGAGTATTCCCGCAATCTTTGCGCCTTCGACAAGAACGTCGTTCGGCCACTTGATAAGGGGAATAACACCGAATGTACCGAGAACCCTGCACAGGCACAAAGAAAAGTACTGTGTGAAATTTACAAGCGGAATTTCCCGCCAGGGCATATCGGGTTTAATGACAATGCTCATATAAAGATTGTCGGGAGTATCGGATATCCACTGCCGCTGCAGTCGTCCGCGACCGGCCGTCTGTCTTTCAGCTATTATAACGCTATGATGCGTCAAACTTGCCATCTCTCGCATTGCATAGGCATTCGTAGAATCAATGTCTTTCAGAAGGATAAGATTTTCAGAAAAGTCAGAATTTGCACTGGGGGTATCTGGACGATGCACTGAAATTGTCGCATTGTCTGTATAAGCTTTCGCCGGTGAGTACAAGGGATCTATTTGCAGTTCTTTCTCCAATTAATATCTCCAACAAACTATGGTTACCCTCTTGGCATAAGAATTTTTGTCAAGTAGCATACCTCTATATAGAGAAAAGCGGCCTTATTTAACCTATATGCCAGATTTTATCATGATTTCGCTTCTATTTGCCTGAGGCAGGAGACATCCGGAAGACTCCGCTAAGAGGAGTCTCCGGAATATCTCTATATGTGGGGGTGTTGGCAGGAAACCTAGTTATGAAATGCCGTGTTTTGCGTATTGCAAATATAGCTTTACTGTCTGTTAGCTACAGTGTAATCGCTCTCACCGATTGTCTGTAACCAGCGGTCGAGAAATTCGCTTAGATTCTGTACTAGATCATCATTGGAGTATGATGCCGTAATATTTTCATTTTCGATGACTTTGTATGCAGCTTCGCGGTCATCCTGAAAGGCCGCAGGCATGACGATACGTTTGTTCCAGTCGGCGATAATCTCCATGTCGGGATCAGCCTTGATTGAGTCTCCGTCCAGATCATAGTGTGATATCGAGAAATGAAGAATTTTACCGTCATCGCGAATTTTGTTAAGGTGAAGGTCTTTCATTCCGAAACGCTTCAACCTGACATAGTTGTTCTCGCGCATTGTCGCGAGAAACTGCATCTTCTCGAGTGTTTTGTAATTCTTTTCAATTATTGTCATACTATTCATAACCTCACGCCTGTTTGCTATACTCATGTTTAGTACTTATATCGTCTTTGTCAATGATTTTCTTAAAAATATTTAGCAGTTCCTCAGTAGCCAAACGTCATATATGTGAAGTTACCCGTAATATACAGGGGGATATATGCATACCACCTCACTTGTCATCAAAGAGAATATTTTTGAACTTATGGAAGACAAAGCATCGAAGATGAATATTTCCGTCAGCGAGCTTATTAAGCATCTGATCGCAAGGTTCTCCAGGCGTTATACTTACCGTCTGGAATACAGGGAATGTTCTGTTGCCTACCAGCCGCAAATGAAGAAGAAGTGCCATCTTTTCGTTATTAGCTACACCGATGAGGAATACGAACAGGTTCTGGATATCAGGAAGGGGTGGAAAGTCAGTGTTTCTTTTTTTGTTTTACTGGCATTTTTACACTTTTTGTATAGTGAAGATACTGGCAATCCTGTGGAAATCAGGCAGAGGCTTTTACATAGTTATATGTTGACCTCATATTCTTGTCATAAATATCTAAACAATAAATCCCTTGTGTTTATATACACTTGGGGAAGACCAGGCCCGCCACACTGACAGAATAAAACCCAGATACAAGACCATAAATATCCCCCCCCACTTAACGCACTCGATAAAATCGACTGGCATGAGGTGTCTAATAAAATCCCGGGGCGGATAGTATTATACCTGATTACTTATTGCTTTTTTCAATGCAATAACAGCTGAGTACATTGTGAGATTCGGCTTTCGGGATTTTATCATTTTTCTCGTAAAGGATCATCTGCTATGCCTTTTTGCAGGAAGTATCGCACGATTTTGATATTCGGCTCTGCGGCGCTCGCGCTGTTGTTTTTCGCGGCACCGCTTCCCGATCTTCATGCGCAAAATGCAGCAGAACTCGCCGCAGCAAACACCGTTTATCAGTCAATCACCGTTCGCAATCAACATGAAGTTCAACCCTTTTCGGGTATAGTACCGAAATCACGCCCTATCGATTCAAACCCAAAATCGCTCATCACAAATGATATACTCTCCTTTGCTCCAATTGCCATACACCGCACTTTCCGCAGATGGAGCCGCGGGTCTTTTTACTGAGAACGCTCATCCCCCCCTTATGCGTAAACGGGTCTTGTCGTGCTATCGGCTCACCTGCAAATTGTGTGCGCCGAATCAGTAAGCCGCATACCGAAACAGATCGCCTTCATGATGCCGATGCGCTTTTGCAGGCATTGTGACCGGATCTTCGGCAAAAAACTTTTATTAAGGAGAAACCTATGTCAGCACTAAGCATTGCCATGTATACAGTGGCATTTATAGTATTAGCTATTCAGTTCACTGGTTCATACGGTCAATTTTCTATGTCGGAACAGTCCTGGACCATTGTATCCGTTATCTCGGTTATCGGTCTCATCGCCGCAAGCGTGTGGGATTTCATAAATCGCGGAAAAAAAGATAAAAACGCCGGAGAAGGCGGGGAGTAATAAATGACAATCGCCGTACTATTTCTTGTCGGGGGCGTTGTCTTTCTTTACTTCGGCGCCGAATGGCTCGTAAAAGGCAGCGCTTCAGTGGCGTTCAGAGCGGGTGTATCCCCCCTTGTTGTCGGCTTGACGATTGTCGCCTTCGGTACCAGCGCTCCCGAACTTGTTGTCAGCATGAATTCGGGACTGCAGGGGCTCGGAAATCTCGCCGTGGGCAATGTTGTCGGTTCAAACATCTTCAATATTGCCGTCATTCTCGGTATTTCAGCCATGATCAGCCCGCTGAAGGTGAACGCGAAGGTACTGCGTGTTGATACGCCCCTGATGCTGGCGGTGTCGTGCATACTTGTACTCGTACTGCTCGACAAACAGGTATCGCGAATCGAAGGGATTCTGCTTTTTGCGGGAATACTCAGCTACACATTCGCAACGGTGTACTACGGCAAAAAGCATCCCGAGCAAAATGAGAATTTCGATGACAATACAGCAGCGCTGAAAGGTTCGGTTATTCTTGATATCGGACTGATTCTCGCGGGTCTTGCATTTCTTGTCGCCGGTTCGCATGCGTTTGTCAAAGGAGCCGTCATCATCGCCAAGGGGTTGGGTGTCTCGGAAGCGCTTATTGGACTGACGATTGTTGCGGCCGGCACCAGTCTGCCCGAACTTGCGACATCGGTCGTTGCGGCTTTCAAGAAGCAGGCGGATATCGCCATCGGAAACATTGTCGGTTCAAACCTTTTTAATATCCTCTCCATACTGGGGCTCTCTGCAGCGGTCTGTCCCCTTTCGGCGGGTGATATCAGTTGGATCGATCTGCTTTTCATGTGCGCTACTGCGGCGCTGCTTCTGCCATTGATGAGAAGCGGATTCAGAATTAACCGTATAGAGGGTGCCCTGTTGTTTGCATCATATATGGTATATCTGTTTTTACTCTGGCCGGCCTGACACTCAGAGCCCCCGGGTTGCGCTTTCGCAACCCGGGTTTTTTTAGTGCAACCTTATAAGACAAGACGACAATGTACTTCTGCTGTTATATAATAATACAACTGTTTCCGATAAAGTCTACGGCGCTGTATTGTTATAGAAGAAACTGCCATTGAGCTTCTAAAAAACTGTTTTAATCTCATTACACTGGTAATTTGCATGAATTATTCATTTGAAGAATGACGCGATATGCATTCGGGTGGTAATAGTTCGAGGGTCTCCATTTTTTGGATCAGCACTTTCCGGTTATATTACGGCAAAGAGATTAATATAAGGAAGAATCAATGAAAAGGTACAAGGTATCCCCCCTTATCACAATCGTAATGCTTTGCGGCATTGCGCTCGCATTATCGTGCTGCGGCGGTAAAAAGTCGCTGGCACAGATACCGGCAAACGCAAAATACAGGAACGCTGCACTGCCAACACAAGAACGAATCGACGACCTCATGTCTTACATGACTCTCGAGGAAAAAGTGGCCCAGATGGCGCAGGCCGCCAACTACGTGGCCTCCCCGGCAGACGCCAAGCGTTACGGACTCGGCTCCATTCTTTGCGGAGGAAGCGATCACCCCCGCAGCGGATTAAAGGCGAAGGACTGGCTGCAGTTTTACAATGATTACCAGACGGCGGCAACCCAGTCGCGGCTCGGCATACCCATTCTGTTCGGTGTGGATGCCGTTCACGGAAACGCGAAGGTCGAAGGGGCAACGGTGTTTCCCCACAATATCGGCCTTGGCGCCGCAAACGATGCCGTACTTGTCGAGAAGATCGGACGGGTGACGGCGATAGAATCACGGGCCGGCGGAATGCACTGGAACTTTGCCCCCTGTGTCGCCGTCGCGCGCGATGAGCGCTGGGGCCGCACCTATGAGAGCTACTCCGAATCGCCCGATATCGTCTCGGCTCTCGGTACGGCCTTTGTACGCGGTCTTGAAAACGGAAACCGCGCCGAGCCGAATTCGATGGCCGCGTGCGTGAAGCACTATTTCGCCGACGGCGGCGCCGAATGGGGCAGCAGCCCTTACGGCATCGATCGCGGCAACAGCACCCTCTCCGATGAAGAGCTTCGCAAAATACATCTGGCGCCCTATGTCGCCGCCCTCAAGGAGAAACCCGCCTCTGTCATGATCTCGTTCTCGGGCGTCGGCGGCGAGGAGATGCACGCGAACAAAAAGTGGATCGGCGTACTCAAGGATGAACTGGCTTTCGAAGGCATAATAATCTCTGACTGGGCGGGTCATACCGAACTGAAAGGGAAAAACCTTTTCGCCCAGTCGATCAACGCCGGCATCGACATGATGATGATACCGGACGAATACCAGCGCTTCATCAGAGAAGTCACGCAGAATGTCAAGGACGGCGTCATCAGCAAAAAACGCGTCGACGAGGCGGTCAGTCGTATTTTGCGCGTAAAATTTGAAATGGGTTTATTCGAAAAGGCGCTCGCCGACGAAAGTCTGCTGGGCACGGTCGGTAGTGACGAACATATGGCGCTTGCGCGCGAAGCGGTCAGAAAAAGCCTCGTTCTTCTGAAAAACGACAAGGCCGCCCTGCCCCTTTCGAAAAGCGATAAAATAGCCGTCGTCGGCACCAAGGCCAAAGACATGGGTGTTCTGTGCGGCGGCTGGACCTTCTACTGGGGCGGCTACAGCGAACACGAAAAGCTGGCGGATATGCTTGAGCAGAATTCCCAGCGGGTCAAGGGCAGCGGCATCGCCGTAAAAGGAAAGAATATTCTGGACGCTTTCAGCGAGACGAGCGGCGCAAAAGTGCTTTATTCCGACGACGGCAGCGCGATTGCGGGTGCAAAAAAAGCGATTGTCGTTATCGGCGAAGTGCCCTATGCGGAGTTCAACGGCGATTCAAAAGATCTGTCGATAAAGAAGGAAGATGTCGAGAAAATCAAAAAGGTCAAGGCACAGGGAATTCCCGTGATTGCGCTGATACTCAGCGGGCGTCCGCTCATCATCAGCGAGATTGAAGCCGATTGTGAGGCCATCGTCGCGGCATGGCTGCCCGGCTCGATGGGCGGCCCCGGTATCGCCGACGTTTTCTACGGCGAGTATGATTTCAGCGGCAAACTGCCCTTTACCTGGCCCAAAGACATGTCGCAGCTTCCCATCAACGAAGGCGACGGCAAGCAGGGGCTCTATCCCTTCGGCTACGGTCTTCGATATAATTAAAAAACGGCGGGGGGATACGGACTGTTCGTATCCCCCCTTCTACATATGCAATCACCTGACTTTCGCAAACGACCCGCAGGAGACCCTGAATTAATGAAAAAGCTGCTCCCTGTTTTAATGTTCGTGTATCTGCTGTTTGCCGCGTGTGCGAACAGTATATACC
>JAEWVL010000287.1 GCA_023396665.1 Spirochaetota bacterium | reverse complement strand
TGCCGACACCCTTCATCTTAAAACCCAGTGGAACGAACCAGAAGGTGTCTATCCAGAATCCCGAAATGTAAAAGCCCAGAGCCAGGACAAATAGGGCAATCGCCAAAACCGCAAAACGTGGTGCCTTAAGAAGAGGATATGACAGAATTATTGAAATACCTATAAGATGCAGAATACCGAATACGACACAACCGGTTCCGGTAAAATGCATGACAAGTGTAATAACCATGCCGACGCCAAATATCTGAAAGCCCCTTTTGATAAATTTAATCAAGAGATTCGACCGTCCCGTCGTCTTCATGGTCTGCCGGTAACTGAGCGTCAGAGAAAGACCCATAACAAAAATAAAAATGGATCCGGTTGTTCTGGCAAAAATCTGCCATGGCGACGAAATCAGGGACCTGGTATCCATATAAAAGCCAAAAGCGGCGAGATTCCATACAAAATGAAACACTATCATCATTAAGACCGCGACACCCCGGGTAAAATCAATCTCCCAGAGACGGTTTGAATAATTACGTTTTGCCATATAAACTCCAATAACGGAAGAAGTGTACAACAAGGATAATCTTTTCAGAAAGCAGGATATGCTGATTTGAAATTTCAGTTGACCTTCTCTGAACAAAAAGACTAGAGGATTCTAGGAATTTCATTTCGCTCATATTTGTCAATCAAAAACAACAGTTACGACACTGCAAGGAGCACCTTATCAAACGCACAAAGGGAAGCTTCGAGAACATGAAACAAAATAATGTTTCACTGATTCTCAAAATACTTCATGAATACGCCCCCCTGTCACGGGCACGGATCGCCGAACTGAGCGGTCTTACCCCCGCATGTATCACAAAAATCTCCCAGGAAATGATTGAATGCAAACTGCTACACGAATGCGGAATTGCGCAATCGAAGGGCGGACGCCCGGGTATAAATCTGGCATTCAGGCCGGGATCCCGCATTCTCTTCGGAATTTGCTTCTCACCGTCGGAGATCGAAATCATCGCAACTGATTTTGCGGCAAACATTGTCGACAAGCAGATAATTCCGCTGCGTACACGCGATGCGCTCGCTGTTGTTGAGATAACAGCGAAATACGTAAGAGATATGATCAAGACAAACGGGATTAGGAAAAAAGATATCGTCGGAGTCGGACTGGTTATTAACGGGGTGGTTGATACAGACAGAAGAATTTCGGTCTTTGCCCCCCATTATGGATGGAAGAATGTTCCTGTTGCGGAGATATTGGAATCTTCACTGCATTTACCGGTACTAATCGAAAACGACACAAACGCAATGGCCGTGGCCGAACGCTGGTTCGGTACGATGCGCGATCTTCAATCGCCCGGAGACAGGGAACAATGCTTCATCGCCCTCAACATAGGAAAAGGAGTCGGCGCCGGAATCATGATAAACGACAGGGTTTACCATGGATACAGCTTCGGTGCCGGAGAAATCGGCCACATCATCGTTGAAAAAGAAGGCCCGCAATGCAGTTGCGGTAAAAGGGGCTGCCTTGAGGCACTTGTTTCAAGTGCTGCTCTTGAAAGAAAAGCAGCTCAATCACTTCACTTGATTCACAAATCGGCAAATAGGTCATTGTACGAAAGAAAAGAGAAATCCCCCTTCACGATAGAAGCAATATGCCACGAGGCCTTGGTCGGCAATTCTTGTGCGGTCAATCTGCTTGAGCAGGCCGGTATACACGTCGGACTGGCTCTTGTGGGAACGGTGGCTGCATTGAATCCCTCACACATCATAATCGGCGGAGATATTACAAAAGCGGGTGATATATTCATAAATGCAATCATTCAAACGATTCAAAGTGAAACAATGGATCTGTTATCATCTTCATTGACCGTCACTACGAGCAGTCTTGGAGAAAACAGGGCAACCCTGGGTGCTGCCGCCATGGTTTTCTCCGGGTTCATCAGCTCAGGAAATATATGTCCGTAAGCATCTTGTGTTGCGTTCACCGTATTAAACCCATTTTATTCTTGACACAGGCTGCTGACCCATCGCAAAATAGCGCCTTCACTTTCTTAATTTAATTAATTAAGTAGTTTTCAACAATACAAACCAATGAGGTTTTGTTATGAGACAAATACTTGATCCGATAGTAGCGCTTTTCCGGAAACATTTTTCCGACACTTCGAATACCAGATTTTTCTTTGCTCCCGGGCGGGTTAATCTGATAGGTGAACACATCGATTATAATGGCGGGCTTGTTCTCCCCTTCGCGCTTTCAGTGGGAACCTACGCTGTAGCACGCAAAAACAATCTGGGAAAGATTCGTTTGGCTTCGGTAAATTTTGATACCTATGTCGAGGCAAACCCCGAGCAACTGCAATTCATAAAAGATGACGATTGGGCCAATTATCCCAAAGGGGTCGTCGAAAGTTATCGCAATGCATCCTGTTTTTCCGGGGGATTTGACATGGTTGTCGGCGGCAATATCCCCAACGGAGCGGGATTGTCCTCTTCCGCGTCTATCGAAATACTGACCGCTGTCGTTATTTCATCTCTCTTCGAATTCAAATGTTCGGCACTTGAAATGATACAACTGTGTCAGAAAGCCGAGAATGAATTTATAAAGGTAAACTGCGGCATCATGGATCAGTTCGCCATAGGTATGGGGAAAAAAGATCATCTGATACTGATCGACTGCAACACGCTTGCCTTTGAGCACATCCCCTGCCGGCTCGGCTCCTACAAGATGATCATAGTCAATACCAACAAAAAAAGGGGCCTGAGCGATTCCAAATACAATGAACGCAGAAGTGAGTGCGAAGCCGCATTATCCATTTTGCAAAAGCACAGTTCGATTAAACAGTTATGCGATCTCAGCGGCGAACAATTCAGAGAATTATCCGGACACATCAGCGATCCTGTTCTGCTGAAGCGCGCCCGTCATGTTGTCAGTGAAAACGAAAGGGTAAAGAAAACCGCGCACTTACTGAAGCAAAACGCCGACCTGGCAGAGGTCGGCAGATTGATGAACGAATCACATCTTTCACTTTCGACGGACTATGAGGTAAGCGGAAAAGAGCTTGACACACTCGTCGCAGAGATCAGAAAGATCGACGGAGTGGCCGGTGCCCGAATGACCGGTGCGGGATTCGGCGGTTGCGCCGTCGCCCTTGTGCAAAAAAATTGCGTTCCCGAACTGACAAAAACAGTTACATCGACATATACGGAAATAATTGGTTATCCCCCCGAGTTTTATGAAATCGCTATCGGTGACGGACCGGGAGAAATAACTTACAGCTAAGACAAAGGAGAAACGGTTATGGCAATTCTTGTTTGCGGTGGAGCCGGCTATATCGGATCCCACACAGTTGCAGCGCTAATCGAACGCGAAAGGCATGTAATCGTAATAGATAATCTTCAGAAAGGACACGCAAAAGCCGTTCATCCCGGAGCTGCCCTGTTACGTGGTGATCTGCGTGATCCGGAGTTCCTCTCTTCAGTTTTCACATCGCATCAGATTGATGCGGTCATTGATTTTGCGGCCGATTCTCTCGTCGGCGAGAGCGTCGCTTCTCCGCTGGCCTACTATCACAATAATCTTTACGGAACAATCTGCCTCCTGGAAACAATGCGAGCACACGGTGTACGCACCATTGTTTTTTCCTCAACGGCCGCTGTATACGGAGAACCGGCCAACGCTGTCATCGTCGAAAGCGACCCGACTGTACCGACAAATCCATACGGAGAAACAAAACTGGCTGTCGAAAAAATGCTGCACTGGTGTGAAAGCGCTTACGGAATACGTCATGCTGTGCTTCGCTATTTTAACGCTGCCGGAGCGCACCCATCCGGTAAGATCGGAGAAGACCACACACCCGAATCACACCTTATCCCCCTTGTTCTGCAA
>JAEWVL010000282.1 GCA_023396665.1 Spirochaetota bacterium | reverse complement strand
GGCCGACACGGTTCGCAATATTTCACAGGATATAAAAAATGCGGCCGAGGAAAATACGACCGCGATCAACGAAATTTCACGTGCCATCTACGAGATTAATGAACTCTCGCAAAAGAACGCTTCCAGTTCTCAGGAGGTTTCAAGTAATACGGAGCAGGTTTCCCAGATGGCGGCAACCCTCAGAAACAAGGTCAAATTTTTCAAAATATAGAATCGAAGCTATCCGGCATTGACTTCATGGCTTGTCATGCCGGATCCACCGTTCATTTTGCCAGTCATACAGTTCATGGGGATAAAAGCGGTTCTTGTAGTTCATGTGGTGATTTGTCTCAATGTAGTAGCCGAGATAATAGTATTCCTTTCCCATTTCTTTCGCGTGGAGAACTTCCGCAATCGTTGAATATGTGCCCGGCGAGAGTCGGGCATGGCTGTCTTTGTATACAAAGTATATGGAGCTGAGCGCGTCTGCCGCCACGTCGAGAAATCCCCCCGCAAACAGTTCGCCATCTATTGTGTATTCGGAAAGCAGACTTTCACAGGGCGGAGAAAAGAACAGTCTGAAGAATTCGTCTTTGTCGGCATCTTTCGCGAAACGTGAGAGCGAGTGATTGCGGTATATCTCGAAAAGATCGGGACTGTACTCCAGTTTGCCGAAACTGGTTTGCACTGACGCGTTTTGCCGGATAACACGCCGTTGTGATTTTGACGCTTCGAAAAGTTCTGTCAAAACACGAACGGGAACGCACTTTCGGCATTCGGGACATGCCGGTCGAAAAAAATGTGATGAAAACTTGCGCCAGCCTCGCGAGAGAAAATATGATAACTCATCACCGCTAACGTTATCGGCGTAGAATATATCATAACACGCTTTCGTGTCCGCGATATAGGGGCATTCGAAGGTGTTTGTCCGCATTATGTCAGAAAGAAAATTCATTGGCCCGTATCAGAATGTCATTCGCCTTCAAACGCGCATATAGAATAATGAGCGAAGCCGGCTTCTGTCAGTTTTTTTCCTCCGCCGAGATCGGGAAGATCAACGACAAATGCCATCTCGGCCACATTGCCGCCGGCCTGTTCAATCAATTTTGCCGCGGCTATAGCCGTGCCGCCTGTCGCAAGAAGATCGTCGATAAGCAGAACATTTTCCCCCCTCTTCAGGGCGTCTTCGTGTATCTCAATGGTGTCCGATCCGTATTCGAGATCATAGGTGTATTCCAGTTTTTTTCCGGGAAGCTTACCCTTCTTTCTTACCGGAACAAAGCCGGTGCCGAGTTTATACGCAAGAGCCGCGCCGATTATGAAACCTCGCGCTTCTATGCCTGCGACAGTTGTGATTTTGCGCTGCCGGTAACGTTCGTACAACAGGTCTATCGTTGCGGCGAAACCCTCTTTGTCGAGAAGCAGAGTCGTAATATCGCGGAATTGAATACCCTCTTTGGGAAAATCCGGAATCGTTCTGATTTTTGATTTTATCAGATCAGCTGGTGACATCACAAACCTCTTTTGCGTACTGATGATTTGTTTCTTTTACACGCCTTTCTCTGCGCTTTGTAAAGCGCTTTTGAAATTATTGATTTTTTTTTCACAAATGTCCAAGCCAAAACGTTATATAGGCGGAGGCAGTTTATGAGAACTACTGTTACGCTTCACCCCAAAACTATCGATTATCTGAAGGATATTTCTGAAAAAACAGGACTCAAAAGGTCGGTACTATTGCGGCTTTGTCTTATGAAATGGTTTTTGGCTAACAGACGCGGTGTGCGTTTTACGAATAGTGCTGTGAAGTATCAGGCTTCTGATGGCATCAGGTTCAGGCGCGTTCATGTTTTTTTTTCTTCTTTCGAATACGAGTCGTTTATTGATTCCCGTAAGTTTTTAAAACGATCTGTTTCTTCAATTGCAACTGAGGCAATAGGCAAGTTTGCCAGTACGATAGAAGAAAATTTCAGCGAAGAGTTTATTGATTTGGATACCTATCCATTTCCACCATATACTGTTGAGCGTAAAAAAGAAAATGAATATATTAAATGGAATATAACTTGGATTTGTAATCAGAAAAGAAGGAGAAAACGCAAAAAACAGAAAAACAGATGAAAGACGAAGATACAAACGAAAGAGAAGGGAATCAATCGATCAATTCCGACTGATCCCCCTGTATGCACTAAATTTTTGGTGTCCGTTTGATCGTGTTCTCCCTGTCGGGGCCGACCGAAATTATCGTAATAGGAGTCTTGATCAGTTTTTCAAGATAATCAATATAGTCTTTTGCCTTTTGCGGAAGCTCTTCGTAGTCCTTGCAGCCCGATATGTCCTCTTTCCATCCTTCGATCTCCTCGTATTCCGGTGTAATCCGGTCAAGAAGGTATGATGGAAACATGTCGATCTTCTTTCCGTTGAAATTGTAAGATGTGGCAACCTTGATTTTGTCAAAACCGGAGAGAACGTCGAGTTTTGTCAGCGAAATTTCCGTAAAGCCGCATACCCGTATCGCCTGCTTCAACAGCTCAACATCGAACCATCCGCAACGGCGCGGGCGTCCGGTTGTTGCACCGTATTCACCGCCTTTTTCGCGCAGAATATTTCCCTCATCACCCAGATCTTCGGTGGGAAATGGCCCTTCGCCGACACGGGTAAGATAGGCTTTGCTGATGCCGACGATATGGCTGATGTTTTTCGGGTTCAGACCCGAACCAAGCAATGCTCCGCCGATTGTGGGATTCGAAGAAGTAACGAAGGGATAGGTTCCATGGTCTATATCGAGACCGAAGCCCTGCGCTCCTTCGAGTATTATCGTTTTTCCCTTTTCGGCCTCTTCGTTGAGAAAATAGCCGGTGTTTATGATCATCTTGTTCGCGCGTTTTTTGAAAGTGAGAAGGATATCCATGATCTCATCGATTGAGAAAGGATCTTTCTTGTGCATCTTGACCAGCTGCAGGTTCTTGACTTCGAGTGTCTGGCGAACCTTTGTCTCAAGATCCTTTTCGTCGAGAAAGATATCACCGACGCGTATGCCGGTGCGCTGGCATTTGTCGGCGTAGCAGGGGCCGATGCCCCTGCCGGTTGTGCCGATTTTATCGGAGCGAAGCTCCTCAAGTGCCGAATCGAGCGCTTTGTGGTATGGCAAAATCAAATGTGCCGCATCGGAAACCAGTATCCGGTAGTTGATATCTATTCCCTGCGTTATCAGGGCGTCCATCTCATCGATAAATTTGAGGGGATCAAGAACAACACCGTTGCCGAGCACGCAAATCTTGCCCTCGTGAAGTATTCCCGAGGGAATCAGGTGAAACACGTATTTCTTTCCGTCAGTCACGACGGTATGTCCGGCATTGGCACCCCCCTGGTAGCGAACAACGATATCCGCCTCCCTGGAGAAATAGTCGATCATCTTGGCCTTGCCTTCGTCTCCCCACTGCGCCCCGATCACCACAGTAACATTCATTTTAGTCCCCTTTATCCGGGCGGATAACCGTTCGTCATACAGCTGTACAAGCTGCGATTAAGCGAAGAACAGCACCGCGTTATTGCTATTGCACCAATACAGAAATACAGTGGGTCTGCAGAGAAATAGCGTCAAATAAAAAAACAGTTTTCGATCGATCCTGGAATTTGCAGTGTATTGATAACGAACCTTTTTTACGCATAATGGCGTGAAATTTCCTTGTAAAATACATATCTTGGGATATAAGATAAAATAATGTGAAATCAAACGGAAAACGGGTGGCGGGCGTACATGAAAGGTAAAAATCTGCTGATAAACCTGTTGTTTTATCTGCCCGATGTCGCTCTTGCCCTGGTGATATTCTCATCGGGTTTTCTGCGCTATGAGCATGCTATACAGATTCTGCTGGTGTATTCGTTATATTTGTTTTTGCGCTTCATTATTCATGTTTATTATTACTTTTCCCAGATAGTGCAGGCAAAAGGTTTCATAAACAAGTTACTCAATTCATTCACAAAGGGTAAATATGTCATCTCGGGAAAAGAACGATCATCGCACACGCTTCTCTCCGACGTTATTGATCGTATCGTTGAGACAGGACGCTATTTCGAAAATCTTGTCGGAACGCAAAATGACGAACTGGAAAAGTTTCGCGAACTGTATTACAACATAGTTCTGACGGCGAATTCATACTTTCTTGTGCTCAACAGCAAAAACGAAATAATATTCTCCAATAAAAGTTTTAACAGCGCCTTTAATTTTACAAATAACGAACTGATGCAGATGCGCTTCAGCGATGCGTTCTACATTACCGCCGGCAGGCTGATCGATGCCATTGAAAATGTGCGCGTGCATGGCGAATCGATCATACTTCGGCAGGTGCGCCTCTTGTCGCGTAAAAAGATATCGATCATCGCTGATATTAAAATCTCGCGCATTACCGTACAGGGAGAATATCAGCTCATTCTTGTTGTCGACGACATTACCTCAAAGTGCCGAAAGGACTATCAGATATCGCTCATCAGTCAGATTTCCGAATCCATTCAGAAGGACAGCGAGGTAGATCGGATTCTGTACGGCATTCTCACGTCGGTCACTTCGGGGTCGGGACTCGGTTTTAACAGAGCCATGCTCTTTCTGCATAACGCAGAGACCCGCAAGCTGTACGGAAAAATTGCCGTCGGTCCAGATTCCTTCGAAGAAGCGATACAGATATGGGGAGCCGTTCAGAACGACGATCGCACTCTTTTGCAGTCGATCGAGGCTCCCTTTATTAATCTCAGCAAGGGCATTAATTTTTACCGTCAGGTTACGGAAAAATCGATTACTGTCGATGAGGATTCCATTTTTACGAGAGCCTTTCATGAGCGTAAAAGCATTCACATCTATGACTCGTTCAATGATCCGCGTGTGAACGAGGAGATACGCAAATTCATGGATGTTGCCGAGTTCGTCATCGTCCCGCTTTCTTCGGGAAACAAATCGATCGGGCTGATAATCGCCGATAACAAGTATAACAACGCACCCATCTATAACGATCATCTAGAGCTGCTCTCAATCTTTGCTGTTCAGGCGGCGCTCGCTCTTGACAGTTTTAATTCACTCGATACGGTCAAGCGTCAGATGGAAAAGATTCAATCCCGTCAGGATGCGATCGTCGAGTCAGAAAAAATGGCCGCTGTCGGTCGTATTGCTGCGCATATCGCCCACGAGATCAGAAATCCTCTCGTTACGGTGGGGGGATACGCCCGGCGTATCCTTCAACTGTTGAAAAAACCGCTGAAGACTACCGAGTCGGTCGAAAAGTGTGCGAATGTTATTTTGAAAGAGTCCGAGCGCCTTGAGAAAATACTCTCAAATGTGATGGATTTCAGCCGGCCTTCACAGCTGATAAAGGAGTACAACAGCCTCAACGATGTTGTCACTGACACCTGGGAGCTTCTGAAAAATCTGTTTCAGGAAAAAAAGATCAGCGTAACGCTCAATCTCAGCAAGAAATTACCCCTGGTGAAATCCGATTTCAATCAGCTGAAGCAGGTAGTGCTTAATCTAGTGCAGAATGCGATGGATGTTACACCCGCCGGCGGAGAAATTATGATTGAAACTTCCCGGGAAAATGATAAATTAGTAATACGTGTTGCCGATACCGGAACGGGAATCGATTCAGAAAGCATTGGCAAGATCTTCGATCCATTTTTCACGACAAAGGTTACCGGTGTAGGCCTTGGACTGGCTGTTTGCAAAAAAATAATAAACGATCATAACGGTGAGATCTACGTTCAAAACAGACAGGATCGTCAGGGAGCTGAATTCAAAATAGAACTTCCTGCACCGAACTGACAATATCGGCGTGTTTCGATTGTTTTCGCGAATGCGCCTGGGCTTGTGGCGGGGTAGCGCTGCCATGCGAGTAAACAACAAATCTTTCGGAGGATAAAATGCAAAAATTACTTCTTGTTGAGGATGAGCAGCATCAGCGTGAACTCTACGCGACAGAACTTGAAGAAGAGGGCTACGAGGTGGATCAGGCGGGTAACGGCAAGGAGGCTGTTGAGAAGGTTAAAACAACGAAATATGACCTTGTCATACTCGATATACGCATGCCTGAAATGGACGGAATTGAAGCGCTCGGAAAGATTCTTTCGCGTGACAAAAAGATTCCCATCATCATTCATACGGCCTATTCGAACTACAAGAGCAATTTTATGACCTGGACAGCCGATGCCTATGTTACCAAGTCTACGAATATTGACGAACTTAAAAACAAAATCACCGAGATTCTTGCGTCCCGTGCGCATTAATCTGCATGCTTCTCCCGCTAAAAAAGAAAACCGGCGTCGGAAACGCCGGTTTTTGTCTTGAGTGTGACAATTCCAATTCAGCTGAAAAGACCTATAAGGTCATCGCCGCTTAGAGATTTAAAAAAGCCGGAATCGCTGGTGATCAGTTTGTCGAACAGATCTCGTTTTTGCCGCTGCAGCTCGAGCATTCGCTCTTCGATGCTGTCTTTTGCGATAAGGCGGTAGACGATGACCCTGTTCTTGCGGCCGATACGGTGCGCACGGTCGACGGCCTGATTTTCAACTGCGGGGTTCCACCAGGGATCAAAGAGAATCACGTAATCCGCGGCGGTAAGATTGATGCCGACACCACCGGCCTTCAGGCTGATGAGAAATATTTTAAGCGCTTCATCTTTTTGAAAAGAGTCGATGACACTTTCCCGGTTTCTTGTACTGCCGTCAAGATAGGCGTATTCATAGCCCTTTTGGTCAAAATAGCTGCGTATGATCGAAAGAACCCTGACAAACTGGGAGAAGATCAGCACCTTGTGTCCCTCTGATAAAATCTCTTCGACCTTTTCTTTCAAAAGCTCGAACTTGCAGCTTTCGATCGCAAGATGCTGTCTGTCAACCAGCTGAGGAAAGAGTGCGATCTGACGAAGCTTCAGCATCAATACGAAAATAAAAAAACTGTTCGGCGCTTTATCGTCCTCTTCGGTGCTCATCTGTGTAAACGATACGTTTTCCCCGCTCAGATCGATAACAGCCCCTTTTTTCCCGGTTTTGGGATCTTTTTGCATGATTTTGCGTATGGCCTTTTCAGATTCCGCGCGAAGGGTCTCGTAAATACGTTTTTGCTGCGTATCCATCTGCGCAAAAAGCACAATCTCCTCTTTCGGCGGAAGATCCTTCGCAACATCCTGTTTTTTACGCCGAAGCATAAAGGGATATATTTTTTTTCGCAACGCCTGCGCCTTCTCGTCGTTATTGTCGCACTCGATGGGGCGGCCGTACAAGGCCTTGAACTTGTTCATCGATCCGAGCAGCCCGGGGTTAAGAAAATCCATCTGCGACCAAAGTTCGGCGCTGTTATTCTCGACCGGCGTGCCTGTCAGGGAGAGACGATGTTTTGATTTGAGCAGACGTACTGTCTTGAATGCCAGAGTTTTTGAATTTTTGATGTTTTGCGATTCGTCGAGTATGATGTAGCAGAACTCGAATTCTTTCAGAAATGCGACATCACGGGAGAGGGTATGATAACTGGTAATCAGAATATCAAACTGTTTCAGCTTCTTTTCGGCCTTTTCTCTTGAAGAACCGACCTGAATAGAATAGCGCAAATCCGGCGTAAAGCGCTCTATCTCTCTGGCCCAGTTTGCGATCGTTGTAACCGGTACAACCAGAAGCGATGTTCCAAGCTCACCGTTTTCCTTCATCGACTGAAGAAGCGTCAGTGTCTGAATCGTTTTCCCGAGACCCATGTCGTCGGCGAGTATGCCGTTAAGGTCGTATTTTTTCAGAAAACACAGCCAGTTATAACCGTCGCGTTGATAGGGGCGCAGTGTGCCCTTGAAATTATGCGGCAGAGCGCTTTCATCTATTTTCGTAAAGCCGCTGAGCTTGTCGTACATGTCGCTCAGAGCGGCGAAAAGATTTCGCTCGTCGGTGATGCTGTTCTTGTAAAGCTCGTGAATTGCGGCGATGTCGCTGCGGTGTATCGATGTCTCTCCCGTCGCGTTCATGCCCAGACGCTGCAAAGTCTCGAGCGTCTCGATATCTTTCCTCGAAAGAAGAACATAACGCCCCTTCACCTTTATCATGCCCGCTTTCAGCAGTTCCGGATCTATTTCGAGCCGTTGCGAGCTTTGATCGTCCTCATACAGCGCTGTTGCCGAGAACCAGCGTATTCCCGAAGAAATCCTTATTTTGACAGACCCCTTTCCCCCCGCCCTTACCGGCTCTTTGGCGAGGCGAATCTCTACCCCCTCGTCTATGAACTCTTTCGCGTAGCCGATCATGAATTCGGACATGTCGAGCTTCGCGCAAAGATCGGGCGCGTTGTCGTAGTTATAGCGGCGATGAATGCGTTTGCCGTCGATGATATGCTCGCGAATTTTGCTGAAAACCCTCTGTACGAACAGACGCTCATATTCGGCGCTTCTGCGAACGAGCACC
>JAEWVL010000262.1 GCA_023396665.1 Spirochaetota bacterium | reverse complement strand
GCTTACACCAAACAAGGCGATGATTTCATTAAGTCTTCGCAGAAAGAGCGATGACCAATTCTGGTTTTCATTTTTTCATGAAGCGGCTCACATTCTGTTTCACAGCAAGAAAGAAATATTTATTGATGATGACTATACCGAAAATATAAAGAAAGAAGATGAAGCTGATATGTTTGCACGTAACATCATTTTATCTCAGCATGAATACTCATTGTTTGTAAGAAACGGCCTGTTCTATAAAAACGATATTCTTGCTTTCTCGAAAAGTATCAATATAGCACCGGGGATAATCGTAGGTCGATTACAGCATGAAAAACTTTTGGATATCAAATTCCATAACGCTCTTAAACGAAGATATGATTTCAACAGCTTCGTATAAAACAAGCTACTACTAAAAAGTACTTACTTCGTTAACCAGGCAAGGAATATAATTCTATGAACAAACAACAACTGGCTGCAAAAATATGGGAATCTGCCAATCATATGCGAGATTATTGACATGCCCGGGCGGCAGATCGATCTTTTTATTCAGCTTTGTCTTCAGAACGGGGGCAGGCTTTCCGCAAAAAAAAGATCCGATCATTTCGCTTTTCTCAGCGACGAAGAGCTCGCCGCAATGGAACGTGTTCTTGCCGGGTGGCCGCAGGGAGAGAAAGATTTATGAGCGGGTTTAGTCGGCATACAGTCCGGTTATTTCCGCCGCCATTGTTTTCATCTTCGTGCGCAAAGCGGCCGGTGAAACGATTTCGACATCGCTTCCGAAGAGAAAGAGCTCTTTGCAAAGATACAGGTCGTCGGTAATTGTAAAGCGGGCCTGTTTGGCATATACGATGTCGCTGTCGTGTATGAGCGATATTTTGCAATCGAGCGACTGCAGCATCTCCTCAAGTCGCTGTTCTGCCGCCTTCGTATAACGTATACACACTTCGATTTTCTCGCCGATGAACGAGCCGAGTGAATTTTTCAGAATGTCTTCTGAGGGCTGTATCTGTTCGTCGGACAGTCTAAGTTCGCTGACGCGTATTGCACTTATTCGCTGCCACAGCAAAAGCATCGTGTTACTTTTGTTCGTTTTTCGCGCTATCAGGTAGAGCTTGTTGTTGCGCAGCACAATGTGGTGGGGCAGCAGTTCAAATTCTTTCTGCATGTTCATGTTGTTGCGGTATTGCAGTGTCACGACACGTTTTTCAATTATCGCAAAATGCATCACCGCCAGATACCACAGGCAGCGATCGGGGTCTTTTTCGATCAGTTTTTGTATAATCATGTTTCTTCCCGAGTCTTCAGCAACAAATGAAAGATACAACGAAAGAATTTCCTTCAGATTGGTCGGGTTGAAACCGGTATGCAGCGATATTCTATCGTTGCCGTTGAGTATTTCTAGATCGAGTCCGATTTCCTTGAGGTGCTTGATGCAGGTGTCGATCATTCTTTCCGATACCGGATTGTCGTTGTTTGGGTTGATGTGATATTCGTCGAGCGTCAGAATGTTTGAAAGTGTCGTTCTGTTCCATTTTGTATCAGATTCGCTGTTTTGCAAAAGCGATATGATGTGCAGAAATCGCCGAAGTATGTTGATCTGAATTTTCGGATCGAATATGAGGTGATTTGAATTAGAGTATTCTGACATTATTGCCCCCTTGTGTCCGATGCGGCGCTAAAGCCGCAAGTGCTACTGTTTAATTTGTTTCGATTTTTTGCGATTGTTCGATAAAAATTCGGCGAAATTGAAAAAAATTGCACCTTTGCATGTGTTGTGAAGGCATTTGCAACGTTGTGTGCTAGATTAATTAATAATCATATAGAGTAATAGTATATGCCGAAGTGTTCAAAAAACGCGTAAAAGCGGCTATATCTGTACAAAGTGCGAACTGTGTGCGGTTTTTTTATGACGGCTGCGACAGACTGCCGCCCTGTCCCGGGATTTCAGCCGCAGTATATTGTTTTTTTGATGAAATTTGTAGCACTTTGAACTATAATGGGTTTGTATAGGAAAGGGGTAGAGGATGTGAAATATTACGGGCATACGGTTGAGGGTGTCGGGGAAGAAGGTTGGCAGAGGCTGAGAGATCATCTGTCAGGTGTATCCGTGATTGCCAGTAATTTCGCAGGGAATGCGTCTCATTTCAAGGATGCATTACAAACAGCAGGGCTGCTTCACGACTTCGGCAAATATCAGAAAGACTTTCAATCATATCTTCGAAATGGCGGGCGAAGGGGATCGGTCCCTCATGCCTGTTGGGGAGCGGCTTTAGCACGCAAACTAAAGATGACCGACATTTCGATGGCTATCGATGGTCACCATAAAGGCTTACCCGATATTGGTGACTGGAAATCGGATACAAATGAAGTGGATACGGATTCTGATGAGTTTTTATCTGCACAGGAGAAATTCTGCAAAGAGTTGGAGAAAGAACTTGAAGAATTGGTTAAGACTCTTCCGAATCAAACCATCGCAGAGGAAAGAGAACTTACAATCAGGTATCTATACAGCTCTCTGGTCGATGCAGACTGGCTTGATACGGAGAGCTTTTGTAACAAGCAGAGAAGCGAATTGCGAACAAGTCAAGTTCTTGAGTATGACAAGGCAATCGATCAGATGAACGCGGTAATTGCAAATAAACCGAAAGTGGGTGAGATAAACAGATTACGAAACGATGTAAGAGAATTTGCCGTGTCTCAAGCCAATATGCCGCCCTCATTCTTCTCTATGAATCTGCCTACAGGCATGGGTAAGACCCTAGCCTCGGTAACCTGGGCACTGCATCACGCAAAATTCAATTCGCTAAAGAGAATTATAATCGTATTGCCCTTTATCAACATAATAGATCAAACCGCCCAGATGCTTAAAGAGATATTCGGAGAAGAGTTTGTTCTTGAACACCACTCCGGGTACAACGAAAATGATAACCGGTCGGAAGATTTGGATAATCATGTTAATGATATTACAAGAGAGTTAGCCACTGAAAACTGGGATTATCCTATTATTATAACGACAACTGTCCAGTTCTTCGAGTCTATATTCAGCAACAGACGAAAACAATGCCGCAAAGTACATAATATTGCCGAATCTGTAGTAATATTTGATGAGGTTCAATCTCTTCGCAAAGAGCTTATCCTGCCGACACTGACCATGTTAAAGAATTTCAATTCAGTCTTAAGAACATCCTTTCTCTTTTGTACCGCCACACAGCCCGCCTTCGAGAAAAGAGAGAGATTTGACGGTATCGAAAAGATTATCCCCTTGGTACAGAAGTGTGAAGATATATTCGAGAAAACCAGACGGGTAAGCTATAACGCAATTAATGATTACGAGAGCATAGAATCAGCAGCACTGGTAAATATTGTCACATCAGAGTCATCTTCAGCACTGTGTATATTTAACACGAAAAAGAAAGCCCTCTCATTTTATGAAGCGGCAAGCAAGAAAGCGCACTGGATTAATTCATACCACTTGTCCACCCTCATGTGTCCGAAACATAGAAAAAGAATAATTGAGAAAGTCCGTGATGATTTGCGGCACAATATACCGATTCTGCTCGTTTCAACACAGCTAATTGAAGCGGGTGTCGACTTTGATTTTCCGCGAGTCTATAGAGAAATCGCCCCGATGGAATCTATTATTCAATCAGCCGGTAGATGCAACAGAGAGGGGGCGATGGCTGGTTACGGTCAGGTGTACATCTTTTCTCTGACTGATGAAGGGATGCCTGATAAGCAGTACAGGAGTCTGGCCCGTCACGCAATAGACATGATATCATCCGCACCCGAGCGATTGTACGGCCATGATTTGTTCGGAGACTATTACCGCTCGGCACTAAATCTCTTTGTCGACGCCGATAAATTCGGCATTAACAATCTCAGAAAAGATTTCAAATTTGAACAGGTCGCCGGCTCTTATAAAATCATCGATAACAAGACCAGGCCGGTTTTTGTGTACAACTACAACGACGAAAGCAGAGAACTGCTTAATGAGATCAGGTCAGTTTTTGATAAAGGATGGAACCTGTCGAGGGATGTGTTCAGAAAAGTGCAACTCTATTCAGTTCAGGTCTATTACAACTTCATAACCAAAAACAACGATCTGCTCGAAGCTTTACCGCAGGATCTGCTTGTCTGGCACGGTGGCTATAGTGAATTAACCGGAATAATCGATAATCAGCTGACGATTGATGATTATATCGTATAAATGGAGGCAGTGATGCTTGATAAAGAGGTTGTACGAGTCAAGGTAAGCGGAGAGTTTGCCTGTTTTACCCGTCCCGATTTAAAGGTCGAGCGGATGACCTACCCCTGTATGACACCTTCTGCAGCAAGGGGCATACTCGACTCAATCTTGTGGAAGCCGGAGTTTCAGTGGTATGTTCGAAGAATAATCGTACTTAATCCGGTTCTATTCTTTTCGATAAAGCGTAATGAGATTAATGCCAAACAGGGTAAAAATGAGATAGTCATTGAAGACAAACGAACACAGCGAAACAGCATTATACTGAAAAATGTAGCGTATATTATCGAGGCATCAGTATATCAACGGGAACCATCAAAAGTAAATCCACCCAAGAAATACACAGAGATGTTCAACCGACGTGTTAATAAAGGTCAGTGCTACCGGCGTCCCTTTCTTGGTACACGAGAGTTTGCTGCTGAGTTTATGCTTCCCGATAGTAATGATAAACCTTTGCCGTCTATAATACCCATCGGCAGTATGCTCTTCGATATCTTCTATGATGCCGACGGCAAGCCGTCACCTCTGTTCTTTTATGATGTTGCGGTTGTTGACGGTATTCTCAATTGCGAGATTATTGAGAACATGAAAATGATGGAGTCTTCACACCACAGACCCGAGAAGGATTCAGAGATTTCTGCAGTACTCTATGAATTTGAGAAGATGGAGGCTGAGCTATGATTCGCGAACTGAGCGATCTTGGTAAAAAACTTCGTGAAATTAATTCAGAAAGCAAGCTAGTTCACGATGCGATAAAAGATGAGCCTATTTCAATAGATTTGATAATCGATAAGGATGGTTCTTTCGTAAGATTCGAACCAATCGAGAAGATATTACGTCCAGCTGAAGCAATAACCGCAAAAAAAGGCAAGGCTCGTCTATTGCTTGATAAAGCCGAAGAGGTTCTTGCATACAATGGAGAAGAGAAGAAGCATAATCTTTACATTGAAAAGCTCAATCTCTACAAATCATTAACAGTTCTCGAGCCGGTCTTTCTGTTTTATGAAAAGAACAAGGCAAAAGGCATCAAGAAAGCCGTTGATAATTTTGAAAAGCAATTAACAGAAAAAGAACGATCTGGAAATATTGCATTTCGTGTTGAGGGTATGAGCAAAAGGATTCATGAAGAAAAAGCTGTATATAAGGAAATCATAAAACAATATGAGAAATTACAGCGGGAACTACTTATAAAGAAAAAGAAACGTTGCTCTATTTGTGGAACAAGTGACTATCCGGTCGAAGATATACCACATGGTGTTATAAAAAATGTGCCTGATGGTCAAGTTGCCGGATGCACTCTCGTTTCGTATAATGAAAAAGCATTCGAATCATATGATTTATCAGGAAACAACAATTCATCAGTGTGTACAAATTGTGCTCGCACCTACGTTGAAGGCTTAAATTGGTTATTGAATAATGGAACAGAACAAAAATATACTGATTCGAAAGGTAAGGAAAAAGACTATTTTCGTTATTCAAATCGATATCCTTTTCGTCGGAATAGTGCAGATACCGCAATGGTCTTCTGGACACGAAACAATAGTGCGGTAGCCGAAATTGATCTATTAGAGGAACCAAAAGAAGGTGATATTGTCGCGCTATTTGACTCGGTCGCGAAAGCGAAATCAAAAGCTAAAGTTGACAGTGATTACTTTTACTCGTTTTCACTCTCCGGTGCTGCCGCAAGAATAGCGGTACGCGACTGGATAGAGCAAAGTTTATCTGATGTACAGCAGGCAATATCGCTCTGGTTCAAAGATATTGCAATCGACGAATTTGATTACTCACTGCAAAGGCAGAAAACACATTACTCACGACTCTATGATCTTGCCCGATCCGCCCACAATGAGAAATCGCAAAACGATGTTACCTCTTCACGAATTGCAGTACTCTTATGGAGAGCTGCTCTTAAAAAGCAATCAATACCGTTGTGGGTACTGACTTCGGTGCTTAAACGGACAAGGGTTGATGACAAGGGAGTGACTGCAGACAGAGCGGCACTGATTAAAATTACATTAAACAGAAATAACAATAACGGAGGTTATATGATGAAAGAGTCGATTGATGAGCTTAACAATTCAACGGCATACGTCTGTGGCAGGATTTTTTCCGTACTCGAAGGCATACAGCGCGCGGCTTTAGGTAAAACCAATGCAGGCATACGAGAGAGGTTTTTCTCATTCGCTTCAACTAGTCCTTCGTCAGCATTCGGACGGTTGATGCGGATGTCACAGAATCACTTGTCAAAGTTACAGGGAGAAAAACCGGGTCTTGCGGTGATTCTTGATAAGGAATTACAGGCGCTGTTTGCAAGGATCAATGGATTTCCGTTGGTATTCAGCCTTGAAGAACAGGGTCAATTTGCGATAGGATATTATCACCAGAAAAATGAAACATTCAAAAAGGCTGCTGAAAATAAAGAATTAAAGGATGCACTTGAGCATTCTGAAGAAAAAGGAGAATGATATGAGCGAAGTAATTAAAAACCGGTATGATTTTGTTTTTTTATTTGATGTCAAAGATGGTAATCCGAATGGCGATCCCGACCAGGCCAATCTGCCTCGGGCGGATGCCGAGAACCAGGAAGGAATTGTGACCGATGTTTGTATAAAGAGAAAAGTTAGAAATTATGTTTCATTGAAACATTCTTTTAACAGTCCATACGACATTTTCATCAGACAAGACAACATACTTAATAATATTATTGATAAAGCAAAAGGTGATAAACCATCAGATCGTCAGAAAAGCATATCGAAACAATATTTTGACGTCAGAACATTTGGTGCAGTATTAAGTACAGGCGATAAGGGAGCAGGTACTGTCAGAGGGCCTGTACAATTTACCTTTTCGCGATCTGAAGACAGGATATATCAAGCCGAACATTCAATTACCCGGTGTGCGGTCACCACAGAGAAAGAGGCAAAAGCACAGGAATCTCGAGAACACGCCTCAACATTTGGCCGTAAAGCCACTGTCCCCTATGCTCTTTACCGAATGCATGGTTTCGTCTCTGCGGTAGATGCGGCAAAAACCGGTTTTTCTGAAGATGACCTTGAGCTGCTCTGGGAATCTCTTATCAATGCATTTGAACATGATCGCGCCGCTGCACGAGGAGAAATGAATCCGCGCAAATTGATCATATTCAAGCATGCAAATCATCTCGGCAGTGCAAGGTCAGGCGAGTTATTTGATAAGCTGACCATCACAAAAAAAGCAGAACTGCCTCGCGATTTTAAAGATTACGAAATATCCATAGATAAGAAATTGCCGACAGGCATTGACCTGATCGAAAAATTATAACACCGTATTTCCCGCCGGGTAGGGGCGCATGGCTGTGCGCCCCTACCCGGCGGGTCTATTGCATTATTATCCCATTATGCGGAATAACCAATTAGTGAGGTTTTCTATTGAAACGAATATTCATCGAATGCGACTGCCATTCGGAACTGATGCAGCTTGAATATGAAGAAAATGACGATGATGATTTGCTGTACGTCGCTCATTATATCTGGTCAGGAAACAGAAAGGTCCCCCTTGCTATCAAACTACGGCATATTTGGCAGACTATTAAAAACGGTCATCCCTATAGCGATCAGCTTGTTCTTAATATCGATGAATGCCGCAAACTGATTGATGAACTGCAGTGCTTCGTAAAACTGAAATCGAAACGAAACAAAAAAGCGGCAAAATAGAATGTCTCTGTACAAAAACAAATACCGAAACGAATCGTTTCGCCGTCACGGATGGGATTATTCGTGGCCGGGACGGTATTTTATCACGATCTGCACAGCCGGGCGAAAATGCATATTGGGTGAAATCATCAATGCGCAGATGCATCTGTCCGACTATGGTAAAATTGTTCATCATGAATGGATGCGGTCGTTTGATATTCGAAACGAATTGTCGTGTGATACATTTTGTATCATGCCCAATCATATTCACGCGGTTATTGAAATAAAACCGGACGTTGTCGGGTATCGCGTAGGTGATGATAATGGCGGCGCCGTAGGGACGCACGGCCGTGCGTCCCTACGTATACAACCCTACGAACAATCCGATCATATCAAAAATGAACCCCAACGGCAAAATTGCAACGGGTCAATCATTGCCCCGAAAAATGAATCATACAACCGGGAACCACCGGCGCATACCCAGCCATACCGGTCACCGAAATCGATTTCATCGTTTGTGGCAGGGTTCAAATCGGTGTCCACAAAAAGAATCAATGAGATACGTAACACCCCGCGACAAGCGGTCTGGCAGAAACTATTTCATGATCATATAATAAGAAATGATGATACTTTGCTTCGAATAAGAAAATACATAAACAGAAATCTGTTGCAATGGCAGCTCGACGATCTTTTTCCCGAATGGATTCGCGGCGATGTACAGTGAAGATCAGTTTATCATGATATCCGCGATTCAGCATTATGTGTTCTGCCCGCGGCAATGCGGCCTGATTCATGTCGCTAATTTATGGAATGAAAACTCGCTTACAGCCAGGGGGCGAATAATGCATGAACGTGTTCATGGAGAAAACGAGGAGCATCAGCGAGATACTCATATTGTCAGGGGAATGGTGCTTCGCAGCGAGCGTCTTGGTATTACAGGGAAAACCGATCTGGTTGAATTTACAACCTTACCTGATGGCACGACCGTGCCATATCCGGTCGAATATAAAGCCGGAAAACCGAAGATGGATATTTCAGACCTCGGGCAGTTGTGTGCTCAGGCTATTTGCATTGAAGAGATGACCGCTTATAAGGTTCCGAAGGCTGCCATATACTACGGCAGACCGAGAAGAAGACTGTCCGTTGATATTGACGCGAAGCTGCGTGAAAAGACCGAGGCGCTGATTGCTGACATTCATCGAATGGTTGAATCAGGTGCAATACCGAAAGCGAAGTACATGAAAAAGTGCCAATCCTGTTCCTTGTTCGAAGAGTGCATGCCGCGTGCCGGTGACAAAAAGACACTAAATTACATCAGGGGGTTATACGAAGAAAATGAAGAAACATGCGAACACACTTTACATAACGAACCCTGATGCTTATGTTCACAAGGAAGGTATGACCTTTGTGGTTGTTCTTGATAAGAAGAAAGTTCTTCAGGCTCCGGTTCAGACCATTCAGAACATAGTGCTTTTCGGTTATCAGCCGGTATCGCCGGCGCTAATGGCCTACTGTACCGAAAACAATATCGCGATTTCCTATCTGTCTTTTCATGGCAAATATCAGGCCAGTGTTGTCGGCAGGCAGCACGGTAACGTGTTATTGCGAAAGAAACAGTACAAGATGTCGGACAGCGAAGAGGATTCATTGTCGGTTGCCCGTCATATTGTTGCGGCTAAAATCAAAAATTCACGTTATGTATTAATGCGACACCTGCGGAATCATCCGGAATGTGACGAAAACAATAAAATTTCGAAAGCAGCCGCTCATTTAAAAAATGCGATTCGATATATTGAAAAAACCGATTCTCTCGATATTCTGAGGGGCATTGAGGGTGAGTGCTCATCCGCGTACTTTTCGTGTTTCGATGCCATGATCAGTTCGAAAGAGCAGGGCTTGCATTTTAACGGCAGGTCTAAGTATCCCCCCCTTGATGAGGTGAATGCCTTGCTATCTTTCGTATACACTCTTATTACCCAGATTTAGAATACTTTTCTCAAAAATACGCACATCCAAAGACCTTTATCGCACTGTATTTCATTAGTCATATAATACCATTCGACGACAAAGCGGATACGAACAAATAAATTTCATACA
>JAEWVL010000260.1 GCA_023396665.1 Spirochaetota bacterium | reverse complement strand
CTCGATGTTGCGCTTTAAACCCGCGGTGTTGTCGGAACCATTTACGCTGTCCGGTGAGAAGCGCTGATATTCTTTCATGGTCTGAAAGTCGAGGTCCTTGCGGTCTACGACAAAAAAGACTTTGTCGATAAAATCAAGTTCGGTCGCAAGGCGTGCCGCCTTGAAACTGGTCAGGGTTTTTCCCGAGCCGGTCGTATGCCAGACATAGCCGCCGCCCTCGGGCTTTGACCACTTTTTCGCCTGATAAGAACTGATTATTTTCCAATTCAGTCTTTCGGTAGCCGCGATCTGGTAGGGCCGCATAACGAGCAATGTATCGTTCACGTCGAATACGGAATAACGGAACAGGATTTCAAGCAGTGTCTTCTTTTGAAAGAAGGTGGCGGTAAAATCTTTCAGGTCTTTTATTAGGGCATTATCAGACTTGGCCCAGTTCATGGTAAAGTCAAAACTGTTTTTATCCCTCTTTGTCGTATTGGCAAAGTAGCGGCTGTCTGTACCGTTTGAAATGATGAAAATCTGCAGGTATTTATACAGTGAATGTCCGGAGTTGAAGCTTTCTTTGCTGTAGCGGTGAACCTGATTGAAGGCTTCGCGAATGGCTATGCCCCTTTTCTTGAGCTCGATCTGCACCAAAGGCAAACCGTTGACCAGGATCGTTACATCGTAGCGGTTTGCATGCTGTCCGCTTTGCTCGAACTGCCTGATAACCTGCACTTTGTTTCGGGCGAGGTTTTTCCTGTCTATCAGGTAGATGTTTTGAATATGACCGTCATCAAAGACAAAATCATCGATGTAGTCGTCGTGAATTTTGCGGGTCTTGTCGATTATGGTATCGCTGGGTTTATCCAGATAGGTTTCCACATAACGTGACCACTCCACATCGGAAAACTGCATGTTGTTGAGGGTTTGCAGCTGTATACGGATATTGGCCAGCATGGCTTCGGAGTTTGCAAGAGCGGGCAAATACTCATAGCCTTGATTCTTCAGGTCTTCAATAAGCTCACGTTCAAGATCACCTTCGGTCTGGTAGCCTTCGCATACCAGCGACTCCTTGGTGTACTTGTCAAGAACGATGAAGTTTTTTGACTCTGCTATGGTTTTGTAATCACTCATTGCTCGCTCCCTGTCATTCGGTTTCTTCGTAATAGTACGAGTAATCTATTCCCTTCATGAAGGTTTCTCTGTCGGCGATTTTATCAGTCAATGCGGTATTGATCAGTTTCTTGAGCATGGTATTATCCGTCACGCTGAGTCTCATTGCTTCATGATAATCGTTTTTATTGATCTTGCTCCAATCGACGCAACGGGCATGGTTTTTCTTCAGTATCAAATCCAGCCAGATTCTGGCGGTTCTGCCGTTTCCTTCCATGAACGGGTGGGCGATATTCATTTCGGTATATTTGTCGATGATGTTGTCGATCGAATCTTCCGGCATACGTTCAATGCCGGCAAGGGTTTTCGGTAAATGCTCTGCACTGGCAAATTTGAATCCGCCTTTACTGATGTTTTTGGTGCGTATAAGACCCGCAAAATCATACAGTCCGCCAAAGAGGTACGAATGAATTTGCTGCAAGCCCTTTATCGTACCCACCTCAATGCTGTTGATAAAGGTGCTTTCAAACAAGGCATAGGCTTTCGATTTGCTCTTTCCGTCTATTGTTTGTTCGCTGTATAAAAACCATTCTATAAACCGGTTTGCGTTCGTATTGGGAAGGTGTTTTGCCAGGGTGATGACACCGTCTGAATCGATGACGTCGGAAAGGCGGTTTTTTCCGTCAGGGGCCGTCAATTTCAATTGGTTAGTGCCGCTACCCAGTTGAATACCATCTTTTTTCAGCTTTGCTTTCAGGTATTTCCAGTAGTTGCGGTTTTTGTTGTAATCATCCTGATTATTCAATACGCCGATTATGTCCAGCACGGAAAACCACCACCTGGAGTCGCCATCGTTCCACACCGCGCGCACTTCCCGGTCATCAAAAAATCGTATGGAGATTTTATTGCTCATGTTGTTTATCCGCAGATGTCGCAGATTCGCGCAGATTTATAATTGATTCTATCATTCCTCGCCCTCCAGCATGTTTGTGACCAAAAGGCACATCATGTCTTTTTCTTCCGGGCGGCTCAAAGCGATCATGAGCGTCATCGCCGCGAGGGCATTGTTATCGATAACCGGGTGTCTATTCGCCTTATACAGCAGATCATTTTTATCCAGAAAAAAAACGAACAGTGCGGCGGCGATCTCCTGGTTGTCGCTTCGGGAGATTATGTTTATGACCTGGTTAAGCTGGTTCAGGCGCTGTTTATTGAATGCATATCCCTTGAGCACGTATTCTTTCAAAACTGAGTTTGCCCAACGACGAAAAGCAATGCCGCGTTTTGACTTAACCCGGTAACCTACGGAAATGATTACGTCGAGATTATAGTATTCGATACTACGCTCAACCTGTCTTCCGCCTTCATTTTGAACTGTCGCAAAATTTGCGACAGTTGGATTTTCCCGTGCATCTTCAAGATTGAACAATTCTTCTGCCAGAGCATTATTGATATGCTTCCCGATGGTTTTCACGTCGCGGTTGAACAGCAGAGACATTTGGTTTCGATTTAACCATACAGTATCTTTTTCTGGTGATACGGGAACATCAAGAGAAACAGCCCCATCGGTAAATAACACAATAGAATTCTCAATTTTACTCATGGCTTCCCCGGAAAGGATAGCAGCATATTTCGGTAATACTCATACTGCTTCTGCCGTAA
>JAEWVL010000222.1 GCA_023396665.1 Spirochaetota bacterium | reverse complement strand
GGATATACCGGCCTATCAGTGCCAGCGATGCGGGAAAGTGCTTTTCGAAGAGGAAACGGTTGACAGATTGCAGCGTCTGACGCGCCGTATCAAGCGTGAAACCGAGGAGATTGTGAGCGGAAACGTTTCGGCCAATCTCTACGATTACTGATTACGGAGAAACTGATGCGATTGCGATTTGCTCCCAGCCCGACTGGTTTTCTTCACATTGGAAATGCCAGAACGGCCATCATCAACTATCTGCTCTCGAAAAAATACGCCGCCGAGATGGTGCTTCGTATTGAGGATACCGATATGGAGCGCTCGAGCGGCGAATCCGAGCAGTCGATTCTGGCCGACCTCAAATGGCTGGGAATCGAGTGGACTGAAGGTCCCGATCTTCCGGGAACGCATGGCCCATATCGCCAGTCGGAACGCTTTGCCATATATAAAGATTATACCGATAAACTGCTCGAAACGGGAGCGGCCTACCACTGTTACTGTACACACGAAGAGCTCGATGCAATGCGCGAAGAGGCGCAGCGCGAGAACAGAAACGCCACCTATGACGGCCGCTGCCGATCGCTGACGGCGCAGCAGCGCGAAGCCTACGAGCGGGAAGGGCGCAAGCCTACCGTTCGTTTTCGGGTCGACGACAGCATTGCGGTTTCTTTTGAAGATGCGGTCAAAGGGCAGGTGAGCTTTGACAGTTCCAATATCGGCGGCGATTTCATCATCGTGCGCTCAGATGGCGTACCCGTATATAACTATATCGTTGTGATCGATGACGCGCTCATGGAGGTCTCTCACGTCGTTCGGGGTGAGGACCATCTCTCAAATACGCCCAAGCAGATACTGATCGCCCGGGCTCTCGGGTTCGCCGAGCCCGCGTATGCGCACATGCCGCTCGTAATGGGTGAAGACAAGAAAAAGCTTTCCAAGCGCCACGGCATCACCTCGGTTGCGCTGTTTCGCGACGAAGGTTACCTCTCATCGGCTCTGGTCAATTATATCTCTATGCTCGGTTGGGCCGCCGAATCGGGCGAGGAAATTCTAAGCGTTGACGATATCGTCAGGGAGATAGCCCTGGACAGGCTTGCGGCCAGCGCGGCCGTTTTCGATTTCAAGAAACTGCGCTGGATGAACGCACAGCATATCCGCCGGCTTCAGGCCGCAGAGCTCTACCCTCTTGTGAAGCCCTATCTCGACCGGGAGGGTCTTGATACGGAGAGTGTCGACCGTGAAAAACTATTTGCGGTGATCGATTTTACCAAGAACTATCTTGAACTGCTTTCCGAGGCTCCCGCGCACATGGCCCTGTTTTTAAAGGACATTCCAGACCCCGAAGGGGAAGCGCTCGAAATTCTGCGTTCTCCTGAAGGTGTGAAAGCGCTTGACGCGGCGCACAAAATTGTTTCCACTAGCAGTAACGAAGAGGATTTCTTTACGACCTTTATCGACAAGGTAAAGGAGATGACCGGCCTGAAGGGTAAAAATCTCTTTTTTCCCTGTCGCGTAATAATGGCCTCAACGGCGCATGGTCCCGATCTTGCTGAGGTTATGCGTCTGTTCGGCTTTGAAAAATGTAAAAGACGTATTGAGGATATGTATCAAAAATTCGGGAGCTAGCGAACGAAAGATGTCACTGCCGAAGACAAGCAGGGTCGTTGAAAGCCTGAAAACATCGCTGGAAGTGCACGATATCGTCGTGCCTGATTCCGTTATGCTTTCGGCCGGTGAACTGATCACTTTTCCGCTCGCCGACGATTCGAGAGGCCTTATTACGGCTGATCTTTCCATCGAGAAAAACAGGCTGAACCAGCTGTCGAAGAAGATCTCACCCATTGAGATAGGCTATAAGTCTATGGCCGCCGCGATCACCAAGATCGCGGCCAGGGGTGGGCGCCCCGAGTACTGTTTTATTTCGGTGGGTCTGCCCGAGCTGAAAAAAGAGGATTTTATTCACCGGATATATCAGGGTATTCATGTCGCGCTCAACGACAGCGGTATTACGATGATCGGCGGGGATGTCGCTCGTACCCAGAAACTGCTGGTCAACATCGGGCTTTTCGGTCGGGCGCAGAATATGCGGTATATCGAAAATACCGGCATAAAACCGGGCGATGTGATATATCTGACCGGAACAACGGGTGATTCTCGTGCCGGTTTTGAACTGCTGCAGGGTACCGACACGCAGCTGGGTACCGATAACATGCTGATTAACAAACACCTGAAACCGGAAATACGGCTGTCGATTATTGAGAAACTGATCGCACGCTTCGCGCCGACGGCAATGAGCGACATATCAGCCGGGCTCGCGATAGAGCTGAAAGATATCTGTATGCGCAACTCGCTCGGCTATGTTCTCGATCAGCAGGCGCTGCCGCTTTCACAGGAGCTGCTTGAATATTGTGCAGAAACGCAGACCGATCCGCTTCTCTACGGCTTAACGAGCAGCGAGGAATACGAAATAATTTTTATCGCCCCTCCGGGAGCCGCCGTGGTCGACAATTGTGGCGGAGTCAGGATAACCCGGATCGGTGAAATAACGGAGTCGGGCTACAGTCTGGCCGGCGCAGACAAGATAACGGAGATCGACTATGACTTACTTGCCAACTATTAAGCGAGAATCTGTACTCTTTGCTGTTTTGCGAATGACTCCGCTTCGCCGCATGTTTCGGCTTGCACTGCTTTGCCTGTTGACGGGATCATCTCTGGTGTTTCCCCTTTCCGCCGCAACTGAAAATCTCTACTGTGCCGGCACCTTTCACTACGATGTGCTCATAGACGGTCAAAAAAGCGGAAGCGCCAATATACGAAAAGAGCGTGCGGGCGGAAATTACAAGACATATTCTGAAATCACCTTCATGGTCGACGGCATTTCAGCCGTAACAAAGGAGACGATTGTTGAAAAGTCCGATTTTGTGCCCGTTTCCTATGAGACGGATGCCGCATTCATCTCGGACAAGTATGTAAGC
>JAEWVL010000194.1 GCA_023396665.1 Spirochaetota bacterium | reverse complement strand
GGGCTACGGTCACTCAAATAACCTGAAAGATTCCGGCGCGGATGTGGCTGTCGGCCTCCGTAAGGGGAGCCCTTCATGGGCGAAGGTTGAATCCGCCGGCATCAAGCCGATGGAAGTGGCGGAGGCCGCGAAGTGGGCCGACATGATCATGATGCTTGTTCCCGATGAGTCACAGGGGGATATTTTTGACACATACATAAAGCCCAATCTTTCCGAGAACAAGGTTCTCATGTTCGCGCACGGTTTTAACATTCATTACAACCAGATCATCGTTCCCGCGAATATAGATGTGGTCATGGTTGCACCGAAAGGCCCCGGACACATGGTTCGTGCGGAATATCAGAAGGGTGCCGGTGTTCCCTGTCTTGTAGCCGTACATCAGAACCATTCCGGAAAAGCGCTTGAACTTGCGCTTGCCTATGCGAATATGATCGGCGGTGCACGTGCGGGTGTTATCGAGACTACTTTCAAAGATGAAACCGAAACAGATCTTTTCGGTGAACAGGCTGTTCTTTGCGGCGGTGTGACTCATCTCATGCGTGCCGGTTTTGAAACGCTGGTCGAAGCGGGTTATCCCGAAGAAATGGCTTATTTCGAGTGTATTCACGAGATGAAACTGATCGTCGACCTTATCTATGAGGGCGGTTTTACCAATATGAGGTATTCAATTTCGAATACTGCTGAGTACGGCGACTATGTTACCGGGCCCTATGTCATTACTGATGATACAAAGGTTCGCATGAAAGAGGTGCTTCGCCGCATTCAACAGGGTGAATTCGCACGCGACTGGATGCTCGAGAACAAGGTAAAACAGGCATCATTTCTTGCCAAGCGCAGAATATGGCTCGATCATCCCATTGAGATCGTCGGTAAAATGCTTCGTGCGCTCATGCCCTGGATTGAGAAGGCGAAAATCGTAGATAAGAACAGGAACTGACAATATTGCAAATGTGATTTGGTTTCGGGAATGCCCCGAAAATTGCCGCATGACAAAAAAGAGCCTCGGCTCTTTTTTTGTTTAAAGTGCCGCTACAGGAGTTAAAGAGAGGTATTTCATGATAGAACGCAATGAGGTGCAGACCCTCATACATCTTGCCCTGACAGAAGATGTCGCATCCGGTGATGTTACGACCCGGGCGATTTTCTCTCCTGAAGACTGTTCTGTGGCTCATATCATTGCAAAGGAATCCGGAGTGTTCTGCGGAGCGTTCATGGCTTCTTATGTCTACGATACCATATCCCCCCGTGTAACGGTAAAAAAGGTGATGCCGGAGGGGGAGCGTGTACAAAGCGGTGATACGGTTATGAGTCTTGAAGGCCCGACCATCGCTCTTCTTGAGGGTGAACGGATAGTTCTCAATTTCATGCAGCGGATGTGCGCAGTCGCGACACGGACCGCGTCATTGGTTGCGCTGACACAAGACGCTTCTTTTTCTGTACTCGATACACGCAAAACGCTGCCCGGTTTCAGAGTGCTCGATAAATACGCGGTTGTCTGCGGCGGGGGCAGAAACCACCGTATGGGGCTTCACGATATGGTGCTGATCAAGGATAATCATATCCGTGCGGCGGGATCAATTACAAAGGCGCTTACGTCGGTGCGGGAAAAGTACGCGCAAAAGTACAGGGTGGAAGTCGAGACCACGACGATTGAGGAGGTTTCCGAGGCGCTGTATTGCGGTGCTGACATCATCATGCTCGACAATATGGATCGCGAAACGATGATGAAGGAGATTGATATTATAAATGGCCGGGCAAAAATCGAGCTTTCGGGTAATTTTACCGAGGAGAAGATTGCCGCCATAAAAGATCTTCGTGTTGATTTTGTCTCTGTCGGCGCGCTTACGCATTCGGTCAAGGCTTTCGATTTGTCGATGAAATTTGAATATTAACAATTGTATTATTCGGATCGCTCATCTTTTATCTATATTGAAAAAAAATACGTATTATAATGTAACAAATCTTCTTAAAATGAACAGGTTGTTTTCTATTTTTTTAACTTCGATATTGACAAACTGAGTTGTGGCTTCAGAATATTGCCTTACTATGACAGCGTGTTATTTGCTGTCGGCCTGCGGGCTGCATTTGGCAAAACAGCGAGGATACGATAGATGGAAAAGCAGTTCTATTATGGGAAACTACCCGAGAATATCGGCGGGTTTCGCCGTTTTTTGATCTCATTTCTTTCACGTAAAGCTGATTTGGACGGCGAGAGCGCCAAGCTCTTCGAGGAGCATCGGGAAAAGGGCGCAATAGTCTTTGCCACTTTTCAGACATCAAATGTTTCGTTGTCCTTTTTATATCATCTTCTTGCGAAATATAAATTCGGTTTGCTGTCTTACGCTTTTGATTATAATCCTCTCCTGCTGCAACGGTCTTCATATTTCCTGAAACGTTTGTTCAAGAGCCCCTATCTTTCGAGAAAAAGCGCCTTTTTCAATATTCCTCTGGTCAAAGAGATCATCGAAAAAGGTGAACACATGGCGTTTTCACTTCTTTCCGGGGCGCATTTTCTCCGGAGATATATCGATCCGATGTACGATGTACTGTATAATTTCATCGAATTGCAGCGAACGCAGGATCGACCAGTCATTATCATTCCGCAAATGGTCTTCTGGCACAGGAAACCCGAAAGAAAATCGAGTTTCTTCATTTCCGATGCGACAGGCAAACGCGGTTTCTTCGGCGCTTTTCTGTCTTCCTTTTCTCCGACCTATCTGCATTTTTTAAAACCGGTTTATCTGAACGAATTCATAGAAGCGCATCCGGGAATCAGTTCGGAGCACCTTGCGGTAAAGCTTCGTGAAATGCTTCTCGAATCGCATGATCGGGAGAAGCGGATAGTGCTCGGTCCGGTGTTGACTCCCCGCCAGGAGCTGATGGAACAGGTGCTCTATCATGAGAATGTACAGTCGCTTATTCGAGAGCTTTCAAATCAGAAGGGGCATTCTGTCAGATCTCTGAAGAAAGAGTCCTACAAAATTTACCGGGAAATCGCTTCAGATTTCAAAATGTCGTATCTTCGCTTTTTCGAACACATTCTCGACTGGATGCTCAAAAAGATGTTCCGGGGGATGCGTATATCCGATGACTTCGTGCGCACGATGCGTGAGGCGGCGGAGGCCGGTCCCGTTGTTGTGGTGCCTAACCACCGAAGCCACATGGATTATCTGATAATTTCTTACATATTTTACAAGAATCGTATAATGCCGCCGCATATTGCCGCTGGGGTTAATCTTTCCTTTTTTCCCCTCGGAAATCTCTTTCGTCATTCGGGGGCCTTTTTTATTCGAAGAACGTTCAAGGATATGGTACTGTATCCGGCCATATTTAAGCAGTATTTGAAAATGCTGATCAGCAAAAACTATCATATTGAGTATTTTCTTGAGGGCGGTCGTTCCCGCAGCGGGCGGCTCCTTTTTCCAAAACCCGGTCTTACGAGTTTCATCATCGAGGCCGTTGAAGAGGGATACGCGAAAGATGTCACTTTCATCCCGATATCGATCTGTTACGACCGCATTCTCGAAGAGAATGCCTATGTCAAGGAGATGAAGGGGCATGTGAAAGAGAAGGAGACCGTATCTGCGGTTATCGGTGCCCGGAAATTTCTGAAAAAGGAGTATGGATTTGTTTATGTGAACAACGGAAAACCATTTACTCTTTCGACGATTAATCGTGAAGTACCCGCAAATACCGACCGTGTCGCCTACATCGGCAGGAAGATCATGCATGAGATATCGTCGGTGGTAACGGTAAGCCCTTTCAATCTTGTTGCAAGCGCAATGCTGGCGCAGAGCAGCAGGGGAATCAAGCGCGAGCTGCTTGTGGCCGATTTTTCGCTGCTGTTGAAATACCTAAAACGCATGCAGGTCAGTCTCTCTTCTGAATTTTCTGAGCAAAACGCAGAAGTGCTGGTCGAGACGGTTATTGCGAAACTGTTAGCTGAGAATCTGATAGAGAAGGTTGATAACGAAGGCGAGCAGACCTTCCTTGTTCTTGAAAGCGAGCGAATGCTTTTTTCCTATTACAAAAATCCGATAACCCACTATCTGCTCCCTCTCTATCTTTGTGCGAATGTTATTTTCAGAAAGAAAACCATTCTTCACGAAGATGTTGCCGTAACGGCTTCACACGGTTGCAGAATTCTGCTTCAGGAGTTTCCGTCAATGGAAGACTCCGGCCTATCCTTTGAACCTGCATTGGATTTTCTGTGCGAGGAGAACTTGTGTGAAAATGACAGGGAGAGTATTCGCTGTGTGGAGTCAAACGAAGCCATTTTGCGGCGGATCGGCTCCCTGTTGCAGGATGTAATGGAGTCATATTATATAGTCGGCACCGTACTGGAAACGAACGGGAAAAACGCAATTGACAGGGCCAGTATTTTCAAAACCGCAAATGAGAGAGGCAGAGCCAAGTTCTACTCAGAGAAGATACGTTTCGCTGAGGCTCTCTGTCAGCCATTGTTCGACAATGCGCTTCGCCTGTTCTCTTCGCAATCCGTTATTGAAGAGAAGGCCGTTTCAAAGCGAAAGAAGACGATAAAAACTGTTGATATGCAGGCTCTGGTTAAATTGAAGCTTGAATTGAACGAGTGGCTTGTTTGACGTCGCATTGCAGGTAGTGGTGTTCATTTTGTGCCGTGTGTGAGGGGAAAGCGGAAAGTGTGGTGTTTGCGAATCAAATCGCCATCAGAATACCGATGTTGATCTTGTGCCCCCGCAGTTCGGTTGATCGTTCTATCAGGGAAACATCGTAAAGATATTCGATGAAGGCATGCACATCGATAACCGGCATGGGGACGATGGGATATGACACCCCGCACCCGATATAATAGGCTTTAAAGTTGAATTCATCCGCTTGAGTAACCGCCACATTATCAGAATCGACGAGTGAGGTTTCCGCCTTGTCGAACACGGCAAGGCCGTAGCGCAGGTAGGGATGAAAATCAACCGAAGGGTAGTTGAGCCGCGCAAAAGAGTCGATACCGAATGAGAACTTCGTGAGCGAGTATTTCCGGCTTTCCTTCTTATAGAACAGTGGTGAATATTGCAGATAGGCGCCAAGCCCCGTGTCAACGAAGGGAAAGCTGTACATATAGTTGGCACGGAATCCGAAATTCATTCCCTTCACCGTGTCAGTCTCCGCGAGACCCGGAATTTTACCCCCGAACGCATAGCCCGTAAATGCCTCGACATTCATGAGGGCAAACACTTCTGAGGAGACAAACAGTACCAGGACAGAGAGAGCTGTCATGACTCGCTTATTAATCTTGAACATAATTGAGTCTTGTCTTTATGCCCTAATTTGTCAATTCTTTCAAATGCAGCTGAAAAAAAATGGGCTTTTGCTTGACGCTTGATTGAACAGGTGTTGAATTAATGCGCAGGTGAATCTCCCTGAAATAATCGAAACATAATTCTGCGAGTATCGTGCTGAAAAGGTTAAATGACTGACATGGGTTCCCGAATGCAATTTGCCGACTATGATGAATGTACCCTCTGTCCGAGACAATGCCGTAAGCGCCGAAATGACGGGGAATACGGCTTTTGCGGATGCGGTTCCGCACTGTACCTGGCCTGGATTGGCCCTCATTTTGGTGAAGAACCGCCAATCAGCGGGAGCAGGGGCTCCGGTACGGTGTTTTTCAGCGGGTGTACACTTCGTTGCAGGTTCTGTCAGAATTACCAGATTTCGCTTCAAACGCAGGGCCGTGAGTATTCACTGGATCAGTTGTGTGAAAGCATAGAGCATATGGTGTTGGAACAGGGTGTTCATAATATTAATTTTGTGACACCGGACCATTACGCACCTCACATAGCGGCATGTTGTGTGAAGTTGCGTGACAGGGGGATACGAATTCCGTTTTTGGCAAATGTATCGGGATATGAGAGTCCGAAAACACTGGAAATTCTTGATCCGCATATGCAGCTGTGGCTGCCCGATTACAAATATGCCGACAGCGAACTGGCGCGAAATCTCAGCGCCGCGCCGGACTACTCAAAAACGGCTCTGTGTGCTCTTGAGCAGATGCTTGCCTCAAAAGGCTTTCTTTCCACGGATGATGAAGGCATCGCTGTTTCAGGGGTTCTTGTGCGGCATCTTGTTTTGCCCGGAAATATACAAAACTCAATTGATGCGCTATCGTCGCTCTTTGTCGAATTCGGTTCAGAGCTTCCCCTAAGCCTTATGTCACAGTACAGACCGCTGCTTAGGCTTGAAGCCCCTTTTGACCGGGAGCTTCATGCCTCAGAATTTTATCAGGTACTTTCGCATGCCGAATCTCTGGGATTTACACATCTGTTCGTGCAATATCCGCAAGAAGATCGGGTAGACGGCTTTGTACCCGATTTTGCAGAGGATCAACCTTTTAAAGGAAATATAAAATGAAATTTTCAGCTCTGATGCAAAACAGAAGCTCCGGAGAACTGCTTCGTCTGATGCAGCTCGCAGAAGCTCCTGATATTATTTCCTTCGGCGGGGGCTTTCCCGGGCCCGAGATTTTTCCCACAGAGGAACTTGAGATTTGCGCCTCGAGGGTGATTTCTAAACGGCGTTCCTCGCTGCAGTATGCCTCGACATCGGGC
>JAEWVL010000140.1 GCA_023396665.1 Spirochaetota bacterium | reverse complement strand
CGCCCTGCACAGCCTGGAGTATTCCGTCTATGGCAAAAGCATCACCCTGCTTGATCACATCATAATCGGCAGGGTTCACGAAAGTCAGCGGAACAATGCCGAAGTTGACGAGATTCGCGGCGTGAATGCGCTCGAATGATTTCGCGACAACGGCGCGTACCCCGAGATACATCGGGCATATCGCCGCGTGTTCGCGACTCGATCCCTGCCCGTAACTTTCACCGGAAACGATGGCGGTATACACACCCCTGCCCTTATCGGCCAGCGTGCGTTCGGCAAAAGCGGCGTCGACCCCTTCAAAGACGTACTTCGCATACTCGGGTATATTCGATCTGTATTTCAGTCTGGTTCCCGCCGGCATAATATGATCGGTGGTGATCTTGTCGCCGACCTTCAGATTGACGATCCCTTTCAGGTCGCTCAGCAAAGGATCTGTAAAGGGGGGATTCCCAATATTCGGCCCGCGAAAGATATCTCCCGAAAAATCGGGTTCGAGAACCATCGAGTCATCGAGCAAAAAGGTATCGGGCAGTGTCACCGAAGGATATGCGTTCTCGCTTTGCGCAAGCGGATCGACAAGCACTCCGCTGATAGCGCTGAGTGCGGCGGTTTCAACACTGCAAAGATAAACCTGTCCCGACCTGGTGCCCGAGCGTCCCTCAAAATTGCGGTTGTTCGTACGAAGCGAAATACCGTTCGTCGAGGGCGCCTGTCCGGAACCGATACAGAAGCCGCAGGCGGACTCCATAACACGTGCACCGGCCGAGATAATATCGGCCAGAGCTCCGTTGCGCGAAATCATCTCAAAAACCTGGCGCGAGCCGGGAGCTACAATCATACTCAGCTCGGGATGAACCTTTTTCCCTTTCAGTATCGAAGCCAGCACCATCAGATCACGATAGGACGAGTTTGTACAGCTTCCAACGGCAACCTGATCCACCTTGAGACCGGCGATATCTTTCACCTTTTTGATATTATCGGGCGAATGGGGACAGGCGATCATCGGTTCAAGCGTTGAAAGATCTATTTCAACGATCCGCTCATATTCGGCACCCTCATCAGCGGCCAGCGGCTGATAGACATTTTCACGCCCCTGAGCTTTCAAAAACAGCCGTGTCATCTCATCAGAGGGGAACACCGAAGTGGTTACCCCTAGTTCGGCCCCCATATTGGTAATCGTCGCGCGTTCGGGAACGGACAGTGTCAAGACCCCGGGACCCGTATATTCCGCGACACAGCCGACATTTCCTTTCGTACTTAGAATCTCCAGCACCTTCAGAATCACGTCTTTTGCGGCGACCCAGGGACGCATTTTCCCCGTCAAGCGGACATTGATGACCTTCGGACAGCTCAGAAAAAACGGACCGCCGCCCATCGCCACGGCAACATCGAGGCCGCCGGCACCGATGGCGATCATGCCGATACCCCCTCCTGTGGGAGTGTGGCTGTCTGAGCCGAGAAGGGTTAAGCCGGGAGCGCCAAAGCGTTCGAGGTGCACCTGATGACAGATACCGTTGCCTGCACGGGAGTATTTGATGCCGAACTTGCGATTCATCGTCATCAGGTATTTGTGATCATCCATATTCTCGAAACCCATCTGAAGGGTGTTATGATCGACATAGGAGACGGAGAGTTCGGTTTTAACGCGATCGATTTCCATCGCCTCGAACTGAAGGTATGCCATCGTACCGGTAGCATCCTGCGTGAGAGTCTGATCAATGCGAATACCGATCTCTTCTCCCTTTTCAAGCCTGCCCTCAACCAAATGAGATTCGAGAATTTTATAGGTAAGTGTTTTTGCCATCTCCGAGCTCCTGTGATTATGTTAATATTGCCAGCGGCCTTGTCAGAACTTCGCCTATACCTTTTTCAGGGCTGCGTCACGATTGTCAACAAAACATTGTTCATCAAAAAGAGGGGGGGATACTTCAGGGAAGAATCTGCACCTGTGCCGGAATCAAACGATTTCTTGACCAGCCGCTATTTGTTTTGGGGAAGATGCGCGATAATCGAGTTGATAACATCGTCCTGATTCACGGGTTTGAGAAAGTAACCCGCCGGCCGTTCTGACAGGGCGGCCTCACAGGTAAGCGAGTCGGAATTACCCGTCGTAAAGACAAAGGGGATCCGGTACTTCTCGTTAATCAGTCTGGCAACATCAATACCGCTCATGACCCCGGCCAGATAAATGTCGAGTACGATAAAATCGGGACGTTCTTTCGAGATGGATTCCTCTACAAGTTCACCCCGAAGCACGATGTCGGTCACTCTCATTCCCCGTCTTTCAAGACCGATTTTCAGATCAAGGGCGATGATAGCTTCATCTTCTACAATTAATATACTCGTCTGTTCCATATTACTCTCCGCTGAAAACCAGAGTCGCACGACATCCGTTCTCTGAGTTAAAAGTTATTGAGCCGTTCAATTGCCTGACCAGAGCCATGACGATTTGCAAACCAAGCGTTCGCGAAGCGTCAAGGTCGACATTTCCCGAAAACCCGGGACCGTTATCCCCCACAAGTAAACACAGAGAACCCTTCTCTTTCATATAAAAGCGAACTTCAAGCACCGGATTATCGTTTCGGACAAAGGCGTATTTGAATGAATTCGTTACAAGTTCATTCAAAATCAGGGCAACCGGAATAATTTTCGAAATGGAAAGGGCAATGACATCTATCTGTATCAGAGTCTTTACCTCTTTGCCGGCCGCATTGCAGGTACCGGTCAGACGTTTGATCAGATTACTGAAATAGTCACAAACATCGATTTTGGAAAAATTGGCACTCTTGTAAAGCTCCTCATGAACGAGCGACATGACACCGATTCTGTTTCGCCCCTCGGAAAGTGCCTGACGCACCGCAATATCCTCTGAACTGTGTTCCTGCAGAGAAAGGAGCGAAGAAATGATCGCAAGGTTATTCTTGACCCGGTGGTGTACCTCGCGCAAGAGCACCGTCTTCTCTTCGCTTATCGCCCGAAGCTCAGTCTCGGACTGTTTCAGCATTGTAATGTCAGTGGCACAACCCAGCACCTGTACGGGCTGCCCCTCCTCGTCAAAAAAACAGGCAGTTTCCCGTACGATAAACCAGTGCCACCTTCCTTTCATATCGGCAAGACGGCAGTTCAGTTCGCAGATTTCACCCTCTTTGAGCTTACTCAAATTCTGAAAATGTTCCTGAACGAATTCAAAGTCTTCGGGATGCAGATATTTGAAAACACCACCGAAACCCGAAGCCAAAACCTCTGAACGGGTTATACCGAGCATCTTCTCTATCGCCTCGTTTACATATACTGTCTTTTTGTTTGTAATGTCTATGATGTAAATAATTTCAGGTATCATTTCACCGATATTTCGAAATGTCATCTCGCTTCGTTTCAGATTCTTTTCAAGCAAAACTGCCCGATCACTCATCTGTTTGGAAAGGCTGCGGTTCTCGACTATTACCGAAAGAAGTCCCGCCGAATTACGAATGATGGCCTGCTCTTCAGCGGGAAAAGACTCGTAGGAGGGAGAGACAAACAAAGCCCCATAGTTATCGCACAACGCGTTGAGAAAAAGAGGTCTTTCATTTATCACATCAGCCGGAGCAACCAGACGCATGTCAAGCCCGCAATAGGTATGATTGAGCGCTTCGATGTATATACGTACCACATCATCCACGCTTTGTATCTGCGAGAGATTGAACATCAGCAAAAACAGATCGAGGCTCTTGTTTTCCATCAGCACAGCGCCCTTGTCAACAGGTTCAATAGAGATACTCGGGGGCATTCTCGGCCAGCCACTTGTCGGGATGCACAAAAAAAGGATTTTCGGTAATCACTCCCTTGCCGATAGTAAAGGGATGCGTCCGCAGAACATCCATGATAGTCGCACCGTCAAATCTTTTCAGATTATACATGCAGATACTGATCCAGGGTTTACCGGGTATGAAATAATTGAGCCGCGACTCATAGACGAACAAAAACTCGCGTCCGGGAACCGCATCCAGAGCCCAGGCCATCTCGGCGGTCGCACGCACATTGCGCGGCCCCTTGAGCTGACTCTCTTCGAATAAGGCCCCGAGATTTTTGTCCATCTCGCGTGGCGAAAATGTTCCGTTGGGATAGTATATCTCCCGGGCGGACCGAACCTGAAACACATCGGGATCATGCAGCTTTGAAGCGCACTCGGGACACATACCGCTGATCTTTTCCTCGAAATCTTCTTTGCTGCGCTCGACAGGACAGTACAATTGCAGATCACCAGCACGACTGCCCTCGGCGAGAAAATTGAGAATTATCTGATCGCGTTCCTGTTCGTTTTCGTACAGGCCGCAGATGTGAAGACCCCAATTACAGGTATAATCGTTAAAACCCATATTCAGTTTTTCCTGATCAGATGTATGAATATGCATATCCCCCCTCCCGAAACCCCGAGCAGACCAGAGCAAATCTGATATGTAGTGCTGTAATGTATCGATAATCAGCTTCATATTTACGGTAGTCTTACTGGCGTCCTGAAGCCGGATTACACCCCTTCAATAATAGCGATTTTCGCAACAGAAGTCAATTTTTGTTATATTCTTAGGTCCGATATTGACCTTTTTGCGTACTGCAGTATATTTGTGCAGCCTTTCCTTATTGCATATCCTCTTTTGGCATACATTACAGCATTTGAGAAAGGCAGGCGACCGGAATTTACCGGCAATATGCGGACCGGACAAAGGCACTGCGGGTTTTCTGACGAAGCCATTGCGATCGTATTCGCAATGATTAACGATCGGCACGCTGCCGCGATTGCGGCCAGGTTATGTGCGGCCATAGGGCTGCAGTACTTTTGGAGGCGGTTTATGAATAAAATCACTATTACGTTCATTTTATTGATTGTGATGCTGTTAGCATGTGCGGGATGCGACAGCGGTACCAACAGTGACGGTGGCGGAGCGGGAGCGGATTTTGACGAAAGCCTGTATTACACGAAAGCTGAGATTGACGCATTGCTGGAAGAGCAGAATACCAAAATAGCAACTCGGGTTGTCAAATTCAGCGGAAATGCTCTGGCAATACAGACAGCCGCTTACGCAAACGCCCAGACACTGTCTTTCAGCGGCAGCTACGAGGATAAAGATTTTGCAATCGTAGAAATCTATAATTCAACAGATGCGACTGTTAACATAATTTACGGATCATCGGAAACGTCTTCAAATCAATTCACGGGTATACCGGCATCAAGCAATATGATTATCTGTATTCCAAATTCCGCTGACGGTGACATGAAGGTTTGGGTCAATACTAAAAACTCAGGCACTATCACCGTCCAACCGCTGTATTATCTGTAAACAGCGGGGTACTATTATAAGTTGTACCCGAACGGGTTTACTGATTTAAAACCGGGGGGGGATATTTTCAGCGGAGGTCCTGCTGTGTATTATGCAGCCCGAAACCGTAGCCGCATGCTTCGTATCCGCCCCTCTTATTTTCGCAGTTTTCTGAAAACGGTAACACGTCAGACCGGCCGAATAG
>JAEWVL010000139.1 GCA_023396665.1 Spirochaetota bacterium | reverse complement strand
AGATCACACAGCCTTTCAACATGGCGCAGGGGATAGACGAGAACATGGCCTGGGTTATAGGGATACAAATTGACAGAAACGGCAAAAAGAGAATTTCGACCTATTTCAAGACCATTCACATCTGGATCGCCCTCAGACATGGCGCACAGTATACAGTCTCCCTTCTGCTTGTTTTTGATATAACCGTATTTTTCGGGATTGAACAGATATCTCATCGTATCAACCCAGCAAAGAAAGCAGGTGCAATACAACACGGAGCGATATTGCCGCGTAAACACCGGCAAAGAGATCATCAGCAAGAATACCCAGCCCGCCACCTATCTTTTCGATTTTTCTGATCGGCCATGGTTTGAGAATGTCAAAGAATCTGAAAAAGACAAATGCAAGAATAGCGCTCGTATACGAAAATGGAATAAACAGGATTGTAACCATGTAACCGAGCATTTCATCGAGCACGACACTGCCCGGATCCTCTTTTCCGAAATGCCGCGCCCCCTCACCACAAAGATATACGGCAGGTACAAGAGAAAGCAATAGCAAAATAGCGTTCACCCAGACAATACGCGGACCGATGAATTGATATGCGATAATGTAGATCAGCGCAGCAACAAGTGTGCCGGCAGTACCGGGCGCGAAGGGTGAATAACCGGAATAGAAACCGGTAAACAGCATACGATAAATCTGTTTAATCATTTTTTTTTCCGTACGAAGGCAAAAGAACCTGCCAATCGCTGCAAATGTATCTGATTCCTGAAAGTGCCGTAAAAAGTGTTATTGCAAGCATGAACCAGTATGGAAGTGCAAGTAAGACCCCCTCCAATCGTCCTGAAAGCAGCAACTGCAAAGCCATCGAGAATTTTCTAAATAATGATTCTGTAACAGAAACGGTTAATATCTCACCGTCTTGCGCAAGCGCAACAGTAGACGGAAACCGGAAACCTTTAAATGCCACAGGGGGCTGTACTATGAAAATAAGGCTGATGACAATGATGGTGATCATTTGTGAAGCGGTCTTGGCCTTTGCCATAAACATTGTTCGAATTGATCTACCTTTTTTCATGGCGACCGATCTGATCATTGTAACCAGGATATCGCGCAAAATTATAACAGCAACCATCCACACAGGAATGAGTGAATCATAGTACAAAAATCCGCAAAGTGCGCCGATAACGAGTAATTTATCGGCAAGCGGATCAAGAAACTTGCCGAATTCGGATTGCTGATTAAGTTTTCTTGCAGCGAGCCCGTCAAGGTAATCGGTAAAAGAGGCAAAACAGAATACAACAAGCGCAAGAAATCTAAACAACTGGCTGTCTGAAAACAGCAAAAATAGATACAGCGGCACAAGAAACACACGGGACAGAGTAATCAGATTCGCGATCATAATTCACCAACAAGGTCAAACTCGACTGAATCGGTAATTTCAGCCTCGACCATAGTGTTCAGAATATCTCCGCGGCCGGTCAAGAAAAAAATTCCATCGATTTCCGGAGCATCAAGTTCGCTTCTGCCGATCCATTGATCACCGCCGCTGTGCTCCTCGACGATAACACGCACCTTTCGGCCGATCAAGGCGGAAAGCCTGTTGCGGGTGATATCCTCCTGAATAAGCGACAAACGGTTATAACGGGCGACCTTTGTCTTCTGCGGGACATCTCCGAGAGAAAACGCGGGCGTCCCCTCTTCGCGCGAATACATGAAAAACCCTGCCCGATCAAGCTGCGCACGTTGTACGAAATCTTCAAGTTGAGAAAATGAACGGTCATCCTCTCCGGGATAACCCACCATAAAGGTTGATCGTACCGATATCCCCCGAATCGTCTCCCGTATTTGCGACAGCAGATCGAGATACCTGTCTGCATTACCATTTCTGTTCATCGATGCCAGTATCCGCCCGTCAGCATGCTGAAATGGAAGATCAAGATAGGGCGCGATACATGAGATATCGGCCATTGTATCGAGTATTTTTTTGTTAATACGATCCGGGTGCATGTACATCACCCGCATCAGGCGAGGCTGCAACTCGGCGATTCGATAGAGAAGATCTGACAGCATCGTGCCCTCATAATCGTAGGAGGCCGTATCCTGCGCGATCAACACAAGCTCAACAGCACCCCTGTCTATCGCCGAGCGGGCATCGTCAATAATCGATTGCGGTGAAAATGAGCGACGCGCACCGCGAATGAGAGGAATAGCGCAAAACGAACAGTTGTTAGAACATCCTTCAGATATTTTTATATATTCATACGGCAGGGGGGATAAGGGAACTCGCGCCTGAGCGGAACTTTTTTGCCGGGATAAACCGATATCGAAAGCTGCAGCAATTTCATCGACAAGCGCATCATCCACAAGTCCGTAGAGCAGATCAATTTCCGGAATCTCCTCTTTCATTTGTTCCATGTAACGCTGCGAAAGACAGCCGCAGACAACCAGCCTTCTTTTGAAAGGGCGCTCAGCGCACGCAGGAAGATCTTTCTCCACTGAGAAGATTTCCTGCAAAGACTCACGCTTCGCATCTTCGATAAAACCGCAGGTATTAATGATTACGATATCAGCCTCATTCTCTTCTGCGGCCGGTGAAAAACCCGCTCTCAGGAGCGCACCGTTTAAAAATTCGGAATCGCTCTGGTTCTTAAAGCAGCCTAGAGAGAGGATGTGATACGTCAGTTCTTGCGGATAAAAAGCCATGAATGCTCCGATAAAAAAAACAGCTCCTTTCGCCGTTCAAGCGCCGGAGCTGCTATCGTAAGAAGGTTTATCTTTCAATATAAGAAAGAATCACCAGTCCTTAACAACTATATGATAGACATTCGGATCCGACGGATCCTTTGTCCATGTTATTATCTTGTTTGCCACCTGCCCGTTCAAGCCGAAAACGTAATCTTTCCCGTTGATCTTCGCTTTCATACCGCCGGCATTTCCCACCTTGAGCTGTATGTATTCATTCGCTTCCCAGCGTTCACTGGTTCCCGCCTGAATAATTCCACGGGCTTTCTGCTGTCCGTCCAGATAGAGCTCGAGATACGTCTTGCTTTGAAAGATCGCCTCAAACACGATTTTGAGATTATTCTTGTCTGTAGCCTCGACTTTACTCGAATCCTTTTCCTGTGTGGCTATTTCGCCTTCCGATCCGTCACCTGTTGACTCGGCAATCTCCCCGCCCAGAGTGACCATTATCTTCGCACGGTTCTCGGTAAGTCCGCGCAGCGTTATATAGACCTCTCTTTCAACACCCGGAAATTCGGCCTTCACCGAACGATCCATCTCCAGAGTGAGATCGGTCTTTTCAGGAAAAAGTTTGATCAGTGCGGTCGTTCCCGCTATTTCCTCCAGAGTAAAAATACACTCTTTTGTATCGACGAGAAACTGTACCGCTTCCTTTTTGTAGGCAAGAACAAAGCCCTTATTCTTGGTAAGTTTAAGATTACGTATCCTCTCGAAATCATCCTGCTTATCAGTTTCGGCGTAATCAGTCTTGATACGGTCGATAGAATCGTCTTTTTCGCTGCTGATCATCGAACCGACATAGGTTTTAATGAGGAAAAAACCGGCAACAATCAGGGCCAGAAACAACGCAACGATCAGTACGGTGCGTCCCATGGAAACAACAACGTCAAGTCTGGGCCCAGTGATCTGAGCCTTCGATGGACGGGTAAGTTCCTCAAGCGGGGTATCAGACTCACCGATCTTGTACCCGCGATAGGCCTTGATAATCTCATCAGGTTCTATGCGTAGATATTCCGCATAACTTCTGATAAACCCGATTATATAGGTCTCACCCGGAAATCTGTCAAAATCTTCGCTTTCCAGCGCCTCAATATAGGATAAGGATATATTTGTGTCTGCAGCAATCTGCTTGATTGTCAGATTTTTTGACTCGCGAATCTGACGTAGTTTAGCGCCTATCGTTTCCAAGATTTACTCCTCAGAGATCATGGGGTTTTTTATCACCTTCGCACCAGAAGGAATATCCATCTTGAACATTCCTTTCGAGTAATTACCGCTCGTCGAGATATTCGAAAATGTTATATCCACCAGTTTGCCTGCGGCAGTCTCACCTTCTGCCCGCATAATCATGTAATTGTCTTTTGCAATCCAAAGTTTAATCGTCTTGTAACCGCTGCGGCTCTCCTTCTGGGAAAGGCTCAACGTGTAATACTGCTTGCCGTCCGCTGCCGTTTCAGGCTGCGTCTTGGATGAGAATTTGTAGTGATACTTTGCAAACAAACGCTTTAGACCGACATAAGATCCGGGAGAAAAGACGGTACCGCTGTCATCTTTAAGATCCTGCTCTGCCACAACATTCATAGACGGGATGTAAATCCACATCATCTTGCCATCTGAAACGATACGTTGTCTTTGCGGTTCAGAGAAATCGATGATCAGATAATTCGGTCTGAGAGATTTCAGAGTTCCTTTTTGCACGGTTGCGACAGATCCTTTTTTTGTACTGATAGAAAAATCGGCACTATAGGATTTCACTTTTGAGAACTCGTCCTTGGTACGTCGAACAACATCGCTCACCGTTTCAAACTCAAAACGGTATGCATCCTGAGACATAAGCGGCATGCACAGCGCAAACATCAGAAATAATGGGAAAATCACTTTTTTTATCATCAATATACCCGAAATAAATATATAGCGGAAAACCCGAAAACATCTCTTTTATGCCTGGACTCCTGAAAAAGCACAAGCACAAAAGAAGCAGAGACCAGCTGAAAGTATGTTTTCGAGACCCTCTAGCGTTTCTGCCGCAAAAATCGAAATGGGCACTTCAGCAGCATTTTCATCATTTGACCGGTCCGGCAGAACTCAGAGGGGACATAAGCACAAGCTCTTTTCTTTACCAAAAAACCGATCAGCGTAAACCTTTGCAAACGTACGATCAGGCAACAAAGTCATCTGACATAATTTTGCTATAATGAAAAAAATCAATAAAAAAAGTCAAAAATTTCAGCTTCACGGTAAAAGCGCTGGACAAATACCATTGTCGAACCTACTTTCGTTAAAGCACTTCAAACCCGAGGATCCGATATGAGAATCAGCACAAACCACCAGCAAACTCCGCTTGCGACTGAACTGGAAGAGATGGCCATTGAAGAGGAGATTGCGGAAATGGTTGGTGACAACATGTTTCTCGAATCGGAAATTCTTTATTTTTCCGCCGGCACATCCAAGATCAAGGAATATCTCATAAAACGGGAACCGTATTTTTCGGCCTGATCTTTTCAGCTACATTATCTGCTGACGAATCCCCCTATGGCATTTTTTTCAGAGTCACTGCTGTCTTTACGTCTATGATTTCGCATAACGCGTAAGCTCCGTCCCTGACGGCTCCCGGATTAACGAGAAGCATCCCTTCTCTTTCAATTTTGCATGCCAAATGGGTATGGCCGAAAAAAACGACGTCAGCCTCGCGCCCCAGAGAAGCCGCAACAATTCTGTCGAGTGTCTGTTTCACGTTATAAATATCTCCATGGACAACAAAGACCTTACACTGCTCTATCGAAAGCTCGTCGTAAAGTTCACCCTGATACCCCGAAGCCCGGTCACAATTCCCGAGAACAGATACTACAGGCACTGCTTCCGGCAGCTTGGCAGCCCTTAGGTCATTCAATCCGTCACCGCAAAAGACAATCATATCGTATCGCTCCGAAACGAGTATCTTTTGCAGTTTCTCGCGACTGCCGTGAATATCAGAGATCAGAAGCAGCTTCATTAAACAATACCTCCACCTTTGCTTCACACGCCAAAAAAATGCTTGCACCGTACAATACCGGGCACTTTGTGTATCTGATCAACAAATATATCCTTTTCATCCAGAGATTTTCCTCCAAGGTATTGTTTACTATGAAACAGACGCAAATCAGAAATTTCTCAATCATCGCGCATATCGACCACGGAAAATCAACCCTTGCCGATCGCATTATCGAAAAATGCACCGTCATTGACATGCGAAACAGGGTGGATCAGATACTCGACACGATGGATCTCGAAAAAGAACGGGGCATCACCATTAAGGCAAACGCGATCACCCTTCACTACAAAGCCAACGACGGAAATGATTATATATTCAACCTGATCGATACTCCCGGACACGTCGATTTCTCGTACGAAGTTTCACGTTCTCTTGCGGCCTGTGAAGGTGTTCTGCTGGTAGTTGATGCCAGTCAGGGTGTTGAAGCGCAGACGATTGCCAATCTTTATCTGGCGATGGAAAATGATCTGGCGATTTTACCGGTAATAAACAAGATTGACATGCCGGCTGCGGATATAGAGCGGACAAAGCATTCAATACAGAAAACTCTTGGCCTTAACCCTGAAACCGCTGTTTGCGTATCGGCCAAAGCCGGAACAAACATAGACCTGCTTCTTGAAAAAATTGTCGAGATGATCCCCCCGCCTCCGGGAAGTGAAGATGAAGCACTCAAGGCGCTTATATTTGATTCCTATTTCGACCCCTATGTCGGTACGGTAGCGAAGCTTCGATTATTCGAAGGCAGTGTAAAAAAAGATGACATCATCATGATGATGTCATCACTAAAGCAATTCACCGTTGCGGAAGTAGGCGTGTTCGGATTGAAACTTGAAAAACGCGCAAAGCTATCTGCGGGCGAAGTCGGTTATTTAACGGCCAATATAAAAGCTGTTGCCGACACAAAAATCGGAGACACGATCACCAATGCCGCCAAACCGACCCCGGTTCCTCTTGCCGGTTACAAGGAACCCAAGTCGATGGTGTTCGCCGGCATTTACCCGATGTTCAGCGATGATTACGAGAATCTTCGCGAAGCTCTCGCAAAACTTCATTTAAACGATGCATCGATTATCTATGAACCGGATAACTCATATGCTCTCGGTTTCGGCTTTCGCTGCGGCTTTCTCGGTTTGCTTCATATGGATATCGTGCAGGAAAGACTTGAAAGAGAATTCAATCTCGCCATCATCACCACCGCACCCAGCGTTGAGTATCATGTGACCACCATACAGGGCGAAAACCTCATTATCGATAATCCCGTCAAGTTTCCGGATGTCGGAATGATCGACTATATCGAAGAACCGTTCGTACGCACCGGCATCATCACACCGAAAGATTTTATCGGCAATATCATGAACCTGATAATCGAATGCCGCGGCATCCACAAGGACATGACCTATATTGACGAAAATCGCGTCGAAATCATGAGTGAGATACCGCTATCTGAAATAGTATTCAATTTTTACGACAAACTTAAATCCATTTCCAAAGGCTACGCATCATTTGATTACGAGTTATGCGATTACAGAAAATCGAAAATGGTGAAAACCGACATTCTGGTGAACAGCGAGCCGGTCGACGCCCTATCATTTATCGTTCATGAAGACAAGGCGTCTTACCGGGGTAAAGAGATCATAGAAAAACTGAAGGATATCATTCCGCGACATCAGTTCAAAATACCGTTACAGGCTGCGATCGGCGCCCGAATCATCGGACGCGAGAACATCTCGGCACTTAGGAAAAACGTCACCGCCAAATGTTACGGCGGCGACATCTCCAGAAAGCGCAAGCTGCTCGAAAAACAAAAAGCCGGTAAAAAAAGGATGAAGATGATCGGATCTGTGGAAATACCGCAGGAGGCTTTTTTGAGTATATTGAAGATCGACTGAGGTCTTTGTTTCGTGGGCTAAGCCTTACTCGGCAGCCTGGTTCCGGATCCGTTCGGAATATTGCCGATACAGATCCGGATACACTTTGCTCATAGGTAAACAAAGTTCTTACACATAGCCTCTGATGGTTTTGTTCTCACGTTTTCCTATGTCGCTTCTACAGCTTGAATCTTCGAAATGTATTTTTTGCGCTTCACGATATATCTTTGCCAGCGCGTCATCAAGGCTGGCTCCCTGCCCGATAACATTCAGAACCCTTCCGCCGGCAGTGACTGTTTTCCCGTTCTCTTTTTTTGTTCCCGAATGAAAAACGATAACATCCTTGAGAGTATCCAGTCCTGAAATTTCATAACCCTTGTTATATCCCTTCGGGTATCCCCCCGAAACGAGTACAACATCAGCAAAAAAACCGGAATTAAATTCCGCCTTATACGAAGCGAGTTTGTTCGAAAGTGCGGCATCAATGATTTCCGAAAGCGGGCTCTTCAGTGCGGGGAGAAGAACCTCCGCCTCCGGATCGCCGAGCCGGACATTGTATTCTAGCAGAAAAGGGCCATTCTCAGTCACCATTATACCGAAATAGATAAAGCCCTTGTAGTTGAATTTCCCGGCAGACAGGCCGTGCATAGTCGGAGTGATAATGCGCTCTTCAATGTCATGCAGCAGTTTTTCCGATAATCCCGGAACCGGTGTATAGGCACCCATTCCCCCGGTATTGGGGCCGTGATCGCCGTCAAGCAGCTGTTTGTGATCCTGTGAAGGAGAAAACGACAGAAAAGAATTACCATCGGTTACGCCGATTATCGAAACTTCATCACCCGTTAGCAGCTCTTCGATTATCAGCGGACAATTTTCGCCGAAGGCTTTTTCCAGCAAATCCAGAGCACTGAGCGACTCCGCCGTCGAGTGACAAACATAAACACCCTTTCCGGCGGCAAGACCGTCATACTTGATAACGCACTTCCCGTATTTTTCGATTACAGCAAGCGCCTCGTTTCGCGTCTGCGTTTCGTGAAATCCGGCTGTCGCTACATTATATTTTTTCATAAACTTTTTTGAATATATTTTTGACGATTCAAGCCGTGAGGCTCCGCAATCAGGGCCGAAAACGGCTATTGCTTTGCCTGCGAGATAATCGACAATGCCTTTCGCGAGATACTGTTCGGGACCGACAACGACAAGATCTATATTATTGCCGCGGCAGAATTTCTCTACAGCCGCAAAATCATCAGGATCAACGGCCGCACTGTTGTCTATGCCCCCGTTTCCCGGAAGCGTAAACACGGTGTTTCCCTCTTGCATCAGCTTCCATGAAAGGGCGTGCTCACGCCCGCCTGATCCGATAACGGCAATATTTCTGCTCATTTGGCACCCCTTGCGTGCTGAGTCATTTTCCGGTCGGCGTCTCGCAGCGTTTTTTTGATACCGTTGATCTCGCTTGAAAATATCGCGCGCAAATGAGAAAGGTTAAGAGCCCGTAGCGCCGCAAGAGCGGCATTGTCGGGGTACACCACCGTCGTCGCCGGAGTGCGCGAAGGCATGACGAGCGATGAGTTGACGTTGAGCATGATATCGGCAGAGTCTTTAAATGGCGGACAATTGATGACCGGGATATTCAAATTTGCCGATAAAGCTCCGCCGAGACCGTTTGAGCGTCCCGCAACTGCGATCACCGCACCCGGCTCGATTGAAGCGTTCAGTTCTGCTGAAAAAGGAACGATATCCTCCCCGTTTTTGTGCGCGGACATCGTACGGATATATACGGGAATCGCATAGGGGTCAATCTGCTGCTTGATCGAAGCGCAGAATTCGGCATCGCCCGGAGAGCCCATTACGATGCAAACATAGGCGGGAGCCATCAGACCGGCGGCTACCATGTTTTCAACAACACGCTGTTTGACATTGCCCACGGTCTCGGGAGAAAACTTTATGCCTGTTATGATCTCGCAAATTTCGCAATAGCGTTTTGCCGTACCGGAGACCACCTCTTCGGGCAGAGTATCGGGATACGCGCCATTTTTCATGTTGGCAATCAACCACTGACGAACATACTCTTTGTCGATCTGATCGCAGCCTGAAGGATTTTTTTCATATTCGTCACGTTTCCAGAAACGGGAAGAATCCGGTGTGTGAATTTCGTCAATAAGAACCAGTGCTCCGTCTATGAGACCGAATTCATATTTCGTGTCAACCAGGACGATTCCTTTCTCATACAAGACCCTTGATCCGCGCTCATACAAAGCCAGCGCTGTTTCACTCATCTTTGTGTACAGCTTCGCAGTGGTCCAGCCCTCGGCAACTATTGCATCCGGAGTGATTTCACGATCAGAATCCTCTTTTGTGGTCGGCGTCACGATGGGAGCGTCGAACTTATCGTTTTTCTTCATGCCGTCTTTAACGGCCACACCGGAAAAATTTCTTTTTCCCTTCTCGTAACCCCGCCACATGGAACCGGTAAGATAGCCGCGAACAATCATTTCAATACGCACCGGCTCGGCTTCCCTTACGAGATTTACACATGGATCAATTTCGCGAACGAGATGATTCGCAATGATGTCCTGTGTCTGCGAAAACCAGTAATTGGAAATCGCGTTGAGCACAGCACCTTTGCATGGTATACAACTTTTTAGAACACTGTCGAAAGCGGATATACGGTCGCTTACAGCAACAAGTCTTTCGGATGGAGAAACGCGATAACTGTCACGAACCTTTCCACGATGAATCTTTTCCAGCTGGGGTGTTGCGAAAACATCAAGACAATTCATTTGCAGCCTCCCTTTTGCGTTTCAATATGTTCAACTATATTCCTGAAGATGCGAAGACCCTCGCCCTCTTCAGATATTGAAGGGTTTTCCCTTTTTATGCGCGGCCAATCAGGGTGGTTATATAACGAAAGATAGGCTTCAGGATGCGGCATAAGACCGAAGACCCGCCCGCCAGGATCACATAGCCCGGCACAGGAGAGTTCCGCACCGTTCGGATTAGCCGGATATTCATCAGTAATCTCGCCCTGACTCGTGCAATACGAGAGAACATTGAGCGAATTATTCACAACGATATCACGTATCCCCTCACCGAAGACCAGACGGCCTTCTCCATGACGAACGGGCAAGGCTATCACGTCGATATTTTTCAGAAAGGGACATTCAGACAAAGGATTTTTCTTAAGATAAACCCAGCGATCTTCGAACTTGTTGGAACTGTTCTTCGTCAGCGTCACTTCCTGCACAAGGCCTCCTGCAGCGGGAAGCAATCCGAGTTTTACCAGAACCTGAAAACCGTTACAAATACCGATCACATAGCCCTTCGCGCTGATAAATTTCGCAATTTCATCGAGAAGCGTCGATCCATTATCCAGTTTTGTGTAGCGAATCTTGTTTGCAAGCACACGTCCGGACGCAATATCGTCACCGAACGAGAAACCGCCGACAAAAGCCATGATATCGTAATCATGAATCTGATGACCGCTGAGTATGTCATTTATGTGAACAATCGAAGCTTCGGTACCGGCGGCCGTAAACGCCGCGGCCGTCTCTTCTTCGCAATTAAATCCGTAACCTGTTATTACCAGCGCCTTGACCATCAGTGCACCTCCAGTCCGCTGCGATGCGCTTTACAGAGCACATCCCTATCGATTTCAATCAGCACAGAGCCATTGTCGCTTACTTTTAAAACTCCGCCCGTGTCGACCTTTCCGATGTACTTTGCTCTGGTTACAAAATTTTTCTCGAAAGCGTCTCTGTTTTCAGGACGAACCGAAACCACAAAGCGTGAATGTGATTCGGAAAAAAGTTTTTTGAGTGAAGGCAGTTTCTCCATCGCGTCCAGCGTGATGTCCGCACCGAAAGGCGATCCGAACAGGCACTCCGCAAGTGCAACGCCAAGTCCGCCGTCCGAGAGATCGTGACATGACTCTATCAAACGCCCGGCATTTGCCCGCATCACCGCAAGATACAGCTCTTTCGCCTTCTCTTTTCGGACACGAGGAACACTTTGTCCTGTTTTTCCGAAAAGCCGGTAGAGCTCTGAAGCGCCAAGCTCGTCGTAGGTCTCACCGAGAACATACACCAGATCCCCCGCAGCTTTGAAACCTGTTGTGATACAGTTACGAACATCGTCAATCTTGGCGGCCATCGAATATAGAATCGTTGGTGGAACCGATATTTTTTTTCCACCCATCTTGAAATCGTTTTTCATAGAATCTTTTCCGGAGGTCAGCGGAATATCGAAATACGTTGCCATATCATAACATGCTTCACATATGCGCACGAGCTGCGCCATCTTGTAGGCTCCGTCAGGATTCTTCTTCTCGTCATACACCGAATCGGGCACGCAGAAATTGTCGTTCACCGACCAGAAGACTCCGTCATTTTCCTTTGTATTGGGCAGGGATGCGCCTACAGCGATAATCGCTCTAACCGCTTCATCGAAGGAACCCGCCGACATCTCGTATGCGTCAATATCACCATAACGGGGAAGAATACCGTTCGATACGGCTATACCGCAATAGGAATCGAAGCCGACACGAATAACGGCGGCATCCTGAACCTGTGTTCCGTCACTGCCCATGAGCGGCTTGATAAGGGTCTTTCCCTTCACCTCATGATCGTAACGTCTTATGATGTCTTCTTTCGAACAGATGTTAAGGGAGGATAACAGTTTCAACAGCAATTCACTAGCTTCACCGCCGATTTCAGGCTCTTCAAAATGCGGCCGCTTCCACTCTGCCCTCATATACTTTCTGGGCACACCATCATGAAGAAAATCGAGCGGCAAAAACGCAATAGTCTTGGCGTCGAAACGGATATCGAGATTACCATCTCCGGTAAATTCTCCTATATCGCTGAGCTCGACATCCATCTTTTCAGCAAGGGCGAAAAGCGCTTCTATCTTCGATGGTTCGACAACAAGGCTCATCCGCTCCTGTGATTCTGAAACGAATATCTCCCAGGGTTTAAGCCCCGAGTATTTCAGCGGAACTCTGTCAAGCTCGACCCGTGCCCCGCCGGAAATCTGCGCGAGCTCCCCTATCGAAGAGGATAAACCGCCGGCACCGTTATCCGTTGAACACTTAACAAGTCCTTCCAGTGTAGCCCTTTCAAGAAAATCGGCGAAGAGTTTTTGTGTTATAGGACTTCCGATCTGAACGGCGCTCTGCGGTGATGACTCTGAGATCTCAACCGAAGAGAAGGTCGCGCCATGTATACCGTCCTTGCCGACACGCCCGCCGCCCATAATAATCCGGTCACCGGCATCTATCGGTTTTTCCCAACTGGGAAGCCCATTATACGACGAAGGCAAAATGCCTCCGGTTCCGCAGTAGACAAGCGGTTTGCCCGCATAACGATCGTCAAAGACAAGCGCGCCGTTTACCGTCGGTATGCCGGATTTATTACCACCGTCTTCAATACCCTTTACAACACCTTCCATTATGCGACGTGGATGCAGCTGTCCGGGCAGCAATTCACCCGAATACTCGGGATCACCGAAGCAGAGAACATTCGTATTGAAGAGCAGTCTTCCGCCGCCGACTCCCGTCCCCAGCGGATCGCGGTTATTGCCGAGAATGCCTGTTATTGCTCCGCCGTAGGGATCTATCGCCGAAGGGGAATTATGTGTTTCGACTTTCCAGACGAACAGTCTTTTCTCGTCTATACGCACAACACCGGCGTTATCGGTAAATACCTTAACGAGCCAGTTGTTGTTTTTATTTTTCAGGGATTGCGTTACTTTTTCTGTCGCTCCGCGTATATAGGTCTTGAAAAGCGAGTCTATTGTCTTCGTTTCACCGCTTTCACAATCTTTATACTCTATAACACCGGCAAATTCCTTGTGCTTGCAATGTTCAGACCAGGTCTGTGCGATAATCTCAATTTCACAATCGGTCGGCATTGTCCCTAAACCGGCAGCTTTCCGCGAAGCGATCACCTTCTCATCGGCAAAATATGAACGTACGGCCTTCATCTCTTCGAGATTGAGCGACAGCACCATACGATCGGAAATGCTCATGAGCTCTTCGTCACTGACATTCAAATCGATTTGATTCACAGTATTATCGACATGCATATGCACTTCCGGAACATATGAAAGCGATTTTTGCCAGTCACCGTATTCAAAATGATTGATCAGAGGATTTCCGAGAATCTGTGTCGCTATTGTCTGTAACTGCTGCTGTGAAATTTTTTTTTCGAACAGATACAGGTACTGGGTAAAAATATGCTGAACACGGGTATCGATCTTTTTTCCAAGATAATCCGCAAGCATCTTCTGCGCGGAAATACCCTCGTCATCGGTAACACCGGGCAGATTGGCCACCGATACAAAGCTGGCAGCCGGTGAATCCATCAGACCGAGACTGATCTCGTTTATAACCGGATCAAGAAAACAGTCCCTGGCAAAATTGAGCGCTGTCTTTTCGTCGATGGCATAGCGAACAAAGAACACCTTCGCAGTACGCACAATACCGCAATCGATTGAAAGCAGTTTCTGTATGGTTCTCGCGGTACTTTCACCGAGCGGATCACGTTCTTTTTGTTTCAGCGTCAACTGTATGATATGGGTATTCATTTTCCCCCCGGCTCATAACGGTGCATTTTCCCGTCACTTTCAATTTCAACCAGGCCGCTGTCAGTTATCCGCCCGGCACTTTGCGCTTCATACCCAAGGCCTTTTGCCAGATTGAGAACATCATGCTCGCGTTCGGGAGAAATAACCAGAAGCATGCCGTTACCCATGTTCCAGTAACGGTATGCGAATTCATCTTCGATGGAACCGATATTCTGAACGGCACACATGATGTCATGGCGTGGAAAAAGATTGTCGAGAAACGCTCCCGATTTCGTTACTTTGAGAACACGGGAAAGGTTGTCGGGAATACCGCCGCCGGTTATGTGCGCCGCGGCTTTGAGCGGAAGCTTCTCGTCTAGTATTCTTGTTACGAGAGGACTGTATATTAGAGACGGAGTCAGAAGCGTTTCACCGTAGCTGCGGTTTTCATCGAAGTCGACCTCGTGCCACTTCTCGCCGAATTTTTCCGAGAGAATTCTGCGCAAAAGGGAAAATCCGTTACTGCGAAACCCACGGCTTCGCAAAGCGATAACGACATCGCCATTGCTTATCGTTTTACCGTCGAAGGGTGCGGCAAGATTTTTATGCAGAATTCCGATTGCGGTGGAACACCAGTTAAAATGCATCCGTTCGCCATAACCGTTCATGCGATTACCGAGCTCGGCGATCTCACCGCCGGTAATTGTCACATGAGCAAAATCACAGGCTTCGCGCAATCCGACCATCAGATGATCGATAATGTCGTAATCAAGAAAATCACAATCGATAATATTCGATATTGAAGTTGGCTCAAAGCCTCCCGCGGCAAGATCATCGGCTACCATGGCGAGAAGATCATATCCCAGCGTCTGATAGAGTCCGGTACGTTCGGCAAGTTCGATTTTCGTTCCGATACCGTCTGATGCGATTCCTATTTTGACACCGTTGAAATCGAGCATGTTGGAAAACAGGCCGTCAACATCCATAACGACGGTGCCGGCCTTTCCCTGACGGTTTTTGAAAGTCATCTTTGAAAGGTCAAAGGCCCGCTTTGAACATCTGTTACCGAGATCGATATCGACCCCTGATTTCTTAATTTCTGCCATTAGGGTTATATCCTCAATTTTAAATAATTGCTGCCTTGCTTTTGTCGCTTATGCGGTAAAAGATCTGTGCCCTTACATCACTCATTCAGAGTCCTCCGCTGCACCATGGTATGCCGGTTTTGAACCGTCCTGCAGTATCACCCGCGAACCTTTCTGTACGCGTCATACGCAATCTTTCTGTATTCGGCCGCCGTCTGCGCGACATCTTCAGCCGCGATGATTCCGCGACCGACGATAATGCAATCGGCGCCGTTTTCAACCGCCTGCTGCGGACTGATGTACTGCTGGCCGAGATTGTCACCGTTTGAACCGATCTGTACGCCGGGCATCATCAGGCACATGGCCTCGGGTATCTTGTTGCGCAGTCGGCGGATATCCTCGGGTGAATCGCCATGACCTATAAAGCCGGAGACGTATTTTTCGTTTTTAACTCCCGCCTCGATTACCTTGCGCGTATAATCTTCGGTTATCAGATTGCCCTTCGCAGACATTCGCGCAAGCAGAAAGGAGCTTCGATTTTCGAGACCGTCAAACAGCCCTTTCAATATCGCATCTCCGGCAATCATGTGAACGGTGACGTATTCCGCCCAATCAGAAATTTTGTATACTCCACTGCGGAACTGCTTCTGTACAGTCGAACCGATGTCGGCAAATTTGCGGTCTTCAAAGATCAGGAAATTATAGCGCTGCGAGTACTCGACCAGGCGTTTGATAAAATCAGGATTGAAATCCTCGATAATATCAATATGGGTTTTGAGCATAACGACGCTTTCGGCGCATTTATCAAGAATGCCAAAAAATTTATCCGTAGAGCTTACATCGAGCGAGAGTACGAGGTTAGACTGTTTCTCGTCGATGCGGGATCGAAGTTTTTTTGTCAGGGGGTTCGTTATCGTTATGGTTTTCTTCGCACCGGCTTTCTGTGTTTGCACAAAATTTCGTATTGTCGCTTCCATTCCGGCATCGATACTGCCGTCGGCGCGAAGTGTCTTTACTATTTCATCAAGAGTGAGAAGCGCATGCAGCCGGTATCCGGCGTTTTTCAGCGATGCGCCGCCGTCGGCACTGCGGTCGATAATCACCGCAACATCGCGAACGATGATACTCGCCGCCTCGAGCGCCTCGGTATTTTCAAGAACACTTTCTCCGGTGGTGATCAGATCTTCAAGAACTACGCAGATATCGCCTTTGTTATATGATCCGACAATCAGGCCTCCGAGACCGTAAGACTTCTCCTCTTTTCTCTTGAATACAAGCGGCTTGCCGGCTTTTGAAGCGCAGACCGATGCGATGGGAAGCGCCGTGTAGGGCACACCGCAGAGCAGATCATAGTTTGTTTTTTCGAGCACATCGCTCATGAAAAGAGCGGCAACTCCTTCGAGAAGATCGGGATATGAAATGATGTCACGCAAGTTGATATAGAATGGTGAAACAATTCCGCTTTTGAGTGTGAATTCACCGAATTTTATTGCGCCTGTCTCATGCAGGCGTCGTATTAACTCCTGTTTCCGCATTGAAAAGCTCTGCTCCTTTGGGTGTATGATTGTCAGCTTCAAGCATCTTTCCCGCATCGTAAAGCGGAATACCGTTCACGATAGTCGTTACAACCCGGCCAGTCAATTGCAGGCCGGAAAAAGGTGAATAGTGCGCCCTGGAATAAAAATGATCGGGACACACCGTGTAGTTTTGTTCGGGGTCGATGATAACGAGATCAGCAATGGCATCTTTTTTCAGGACACCCCTGTCGTCAAGTCCGAAAATCCGGGCGGCACGCTCAGAGAGCAGCCCGCTCATCCTTTCGAGTGGAATGGCATTTTTAAGCATAAAATCTATCAAAAGATGCGTTCCCGTCTCAAGCCCCGGAAAACCCGAGGGCGCCTGCCGGTAGTCAAGATTTTTCTCATCAAGAGTGTGCGGCGAATGATCGGTACCGATATAATCGACAGTATTGTCGCATAACGCTTCTATCATTGCCAGACGATCTTCTTCTTCACGCAGCGGCGGGTTGATTTTCGCGTAATTGCCGCTGCTGCGGCATGCGGAAGCGTTAAGAAACAGATGATGCGGCGTCGCTTCGCAGAAAAGAGCAGCTCCGTCACGCTTAGCCTCACGTATCAGTTCCAGCTCAGCCGCGGTTGAAACATGTGCTATACTTACAAACGCTCCCGTTTTTTTCTGCAGGGGGATAAGCTGACGCAGGGCTGCAAGCGCCGCTTCGACAGGCCGCACCCGATGATGATCAGCCGCAGTGCATCCTGCGGTATCCCGTATCATAGACTGTTTCTCGCAGTGCACGACACAGGGTAGCGCATGCGCGACACACAAAGAGAGAACCTTTTCTATCTCGGCGTCGGATTCAAGCACTTCGTTCGCACTTGAGGCGGCAAAGAAGAATTTGACCGCGCCGACATTGTAACGCCGTCTCTGTTCGAGAATGGCTGCGAGCGTGTCAACTTTCCCGGGAGCAACCCCCGCATAAAAACCATAGTTGACACGACACGAGAGCGCAGCGTCCTTTTTCGCAAGCAGACCTTCAATCGTGTCGGCGGCGGGAGATGAATTCGGCATATCCATAACAGAAGTGACGCCGCCGGCGAGCGCGGCGAGTGAGGCACTGAGAAAGGTTTCCTTTCGGGCAAGGTTCATGTCGCGCATGTGTACATGCGGATCGATAAAACCGGGCAGAACTATTTTTCCCCTGCAATCAATTATGCGATCGGCCGCAAATTGCCGGGGGTGTTCAGTACCCGGCAACACATCATTATCAATTAGCGCGGAACTGTTTTCGTCAACAACAGCAGAACCTGAACTGCTGATATCCCCCCGCACTTCTTTGACACACGAAGAGATCGCGGCAACTCGCCCGTTCGCAATAAAAATATCAACGGTTCCCCGGGGCGTCTCGGCCCCTTCAAGAATCAGCCGCACACTCAGCCCCCGAAACGATGTATCTCTCCCGACGCGCTGCGCTTGTAGCGGCCGAACTCGTCGAGTTTTTTCATTGTGGCCGTCGGAAAAACAGGCCCTTCAACACAGACCCGTATACCAAGCGGATCGATCGAACACGATCCGCAGATACCGATAGCACACTTCATATAACGCTCTATCAGAAATTGCGCCTTTATCGTCTTCTCTCCAAGATAGTCAAGTCCGGCCTTCAGCATCGGTTCGGGTCCCGAAAGAAATATGTCGGAATAGTTCGACAAATCGAGACGGCGAAGAACATCGATACTGGTGGCGCGTTCTCCCAAAGAGCCGTCGTCCGTAACGAAGGTGGTGCTGCGGCAGAAAGATGACATCTCATTGACGAAAAGGTGCTCATCAGCATTTCGCGCGCCGACGATGTAATCGACCGGCATCGTCTTTATCAGCTCCTTCGCGAGATACCGCAGCGGCCCGGCTCCACAGCCGCCCGCAACACAGAGGGCAGTCCCTTCGTGCGGCAGAACAAAGCCCCTGCCATAGGGACCCCGCACCGACAAGCGTTCACCCTTTTTCATCGCGAACAGACGATCGGTAAACTCTCCGATCCTCTTGATGGTAAAGGAAAGATAATTTCCGTCACAACCCGAAACCGAAAAGGGTTTTTCGGCACCGGCAAGATCGCTGATCATAAAAAAGCGCCCCGGTGAAGCCTTGACCTGCGTTTCAAAAACGAAGGTGCGGTGTGTTTCATTTTCTTCAATTATATCGTATAGTGGATAAACTGTTCGCATCATGCCATCCGTATATCACGTACTGATTTCACCTGATGCCGTTCGCACCAAGTGGCGAGGTCGCGGGCTATTTCGCCAAAAACCTGAATACCTCTGCTGTAGACCGCCGTTCCCACACCGACCAAAGATGCCCCTGCGGCAAGCATCGCCACCGCATCATCGCCGCTTGTGACACCGCCCATTCCTATTATCGGGATGGATACAGCCCTGCTGACAAGATAGACCAGACGTAGTGCAACCGGCAGCACACAGGGACCGGACAGCCCGCCGAATTTTGCGGATATTACAGGCCGCAAAAGTTCCGTATCGATCACCATGCCGGGACCAAGTGTATTGATCATGACAAGTCCGTCAGCGCCGGCCTCTTGTGCGCCTTTTGCGATCTCAATCACGTTCCAGGTGTTGGGCGAGAGTTTTGCTAGAAGGGGCAGCCGTGTAACTTTTTTCACCGCGGCAATTATTTCACAGACGCTTTCTTTAGAAGCGGCAAGCGGAACACCGAACTCATCGGCGACATTCGGACAGGAAAGATTGAGTTCGAGAAAATCGGCACTCGAGGTGTTCACCGTCTGCGCCAGTTCGCAGAATTCTTTCGCGTCGGTGGCGAAGATGCTGGCTATCACCGGCGCTTTGCATTTGGCCTTGAATTTTTCGATCTCTTCCAGTCCGGCGTCGATGCCGGGATTACACAGTCCCATTGAATTGACAAGACCTCCCGGTATTTCGGCTACGACCGGGCCCTCATGCCCTTTTCTCGGAAGGCGCGTGAGCGATTTCATGGTAACGACGGACGCGCCCTGCTCGACCGCGTAGATCATCGCAGAATACGAAACATCCATCACCCCGGCGGGAAGAACGAGGGGATTATTCAGGCTGTGATTGAGAAAAATGGTTGAAGTGATGCTCATGGGTACACTTTATATATTTTTTTATATTTGAATCAAATACTCGCTCGCAGTAGATGCAGCGAAGACGCAAGGGATCCCTGGACTCAACGGCGAACAGCGTTCCGGCACTTTCGACGTTGGTAACGCAATGACGGTTCGGACAAACCAGAATACCCCGAAGTGTATCGGGCAGCGTTACCAAGAATTTGCGAACGGCCTTGAAATCCTCTATTATCGAGATGGTTATGGTCTGCGATATAATCGCGATCGACGAAAGCTCCTCTTCGGTAAGCTTTTTATGCTCAATTTTGATTATATCCTTGCGGCCGTACTTCTTGCTGGCAAGATTAGTTCCGATCATTACGGGATCGTCGGGACTGATCTCGAGAAGATCGATAATCTGAAATGCTTTTCCAGCGGGGATATGATCTATTACGGTCCCCTGGCAGATTGCGTCCACTTTCAGTTCGGGCATCATACTACCCCCAGAAGACGTGAAATCAGAGCCTGTCTTATATAAACACCGTTTTTGGCCTGCTCAAAATAATACGCGCAGGGAAGCACATCCACATCTGTGGTGATCTCGTTGACCCTCGGCAGCGGATGCATGATCTTGAAATTCTGCTTAATCTGGGAAGTTTCGATCATGCGCGCATTGATCTGATACGAATCCTTCACCTTCTCGTATTCATACTGGCCCGCGAAACGTTCACGCTGAATGCGGGTTACGTACATTACATCAACCTCGGAAAGCACTGAGGGTATCTCACTGGTTTCATGGAATTTTATCCCCATGGAATTAAGATCATCACGGACATAATCACGAATCTGCAGGTGCGGCGGAGAAACGAGATAGAGCTCAGGCTTGAAATGGCTCAGGCCGTAAACGAGCGAGTAAATCGTACGCCCGTATTTGAGATCACCGACCAGCGCGATCTTGAGGCCGTCGATTTTACCCTGTGTTTTTTTGATTGAATACAGATCGAGAAGCGCCTGTGTCGGATGCTGATTGGCGCCGTCGCCCGCGTTGATGACGGGAATATCGACGATCTCCGAGGCGTAGCGCGCCGCACCCTCGACCGCGCTGCGTATCACGATGAGATTGGCATACTGCCCTATCGTACGCAGCGTATCAGAAAAAGTCTCACCCTTTTGCTGTGAAGAATTTTCGACACTCTGCATCACCAGTGAATTGCCACCGAGACTTTTAATGGCCGTGTCAAATGAGAAGGCGGTGCGGGTTGAGGGTTCAAAAAACAAAAGAGCGGCCATATAGCCGCTCAAATTAATTGTAACAGTGCCGGACTCGATCTTCTCTGCAAGATCAATGATACCGGTTATATCGGCGCGTGTCAGTTCTCTCATTGAAAGTACATGTTTCATCGCGTAATCGCATTCCGGAAAGAAAAAGTCGGACCGAAGCCCTGAAAACATCAGGATTTCAGCGAAGGTATTTGTCAAAGATAAAAAACCAAAAAGCCGAATTTTTCAGTTTCACACAGTGTGCTCAAAAAAAAGGCAGTCCCGAAGAGGACCGCCGCCATTTCTCACTCTTTATATTCGCCCTTGTATTCACGTATATCATTTACGATCAGAACGAAACGTTTCACTATAACATTTCCCTCTTCGTCACGGCGAAGGGGAAAAACGCGAATCGTTCCCGAAGCCTCTACGACCTTATACTGAAGCTTTGCAATGTTCTCACGTCCGCCGACCGATTTTTCGTCGATAAAGACGTCAAAATTGGAAAGCGGTGTAATGACGTAGCTGGTAAATGGCTCATTGCCGACGAGTCTGAGACGCCCCACGATGGTCGTCTTTTCGTTGTCACGCAAAGAAGCGGCATCGACCATGCGCGGATCGCTGCCTGCACTCCCCGCTTTACTGACCGGGGATTTCATCGCAGCGAACGAAAGCACAGCCAGCACGAAGATCAGCACAGAAATAAATAATCGCATACTATCGCCCTTTCTCATCAGTTCTTCGGCACCCATTTGCCGCTTTCCACGTAATAGACTTTGCCGTCAACGGTCAGCACATACTCGACATTGTCTCCTTCATCGCCCATTTTGAGAGCACTCTGAAGCGAGATAAGATCATCTTTCAGGTATATGGCAGCTGAGGGCCTGAGGTCACTGATCTTCGAAGTCGGCGATGAAACTTTCAGAACATTGTCTGCTCCAAGATAGGCCGCATAGGTGCCTGAATCCTGCTGAAGCAGATTCGCAACGTAGTAGCCGCGCACGATGTCGGAAAAATCGGAATAGTCGTCGTTTTTACCTTTTAACAGCCCGGTTATACCGTTGTAATCACCCTTGCTGTCGTTGATGAGCAACTTGTACAGAGCCTCACCCCCGTACTGATACTTCGCGTACTGCATAAACATATAACTCATCGAATAATCGGCATAATCACCTTCCCAATCCACCAGCGAATTACCGTTTCTGACAAGGTTACTGTTGCTACCGTCTCCATCGGCGTTGAACTGTTCGATTCGCGAACTCAAGACAGCCCCCTCACACAGCTGCTCCGCCGCCTGCGCGAGACCCTCGTCGAGCCAGGTATCCATCATGGTCTTTCCCACATAGTAACGATTCGATTCGTTGATCAGATGCTGAAACTCGTGCACCAGTGTTGTTATCATTGTTGATGTCAGTATCTTTGAGCTATTCTGTGCAAAAGTTGTCCCATCTTCGATAATTTTTGCTGAATAAGCCCAGGTGAGATTCATGTTGATAACGTCCATCTCGTTACTGGTGTAGCCGTAGCTGGAAAGATCGTAGAGGTCGCGGGAATAAAAATAACCGCAAACCCACTCGAAATCCGCACCCAACTTGGGTTTCATATCAAAATAGGTGATCACGATTGTGTCGTTATTGGCAGAATTTGCAGGTGCGCCGAAATTGTTGATCATGGTTTCATAATTGTCATCAAAATAATCGGCCAATTCCTGCCAATTTCCCAAAAACAAAGTTTCTTTACCAGTCTCACAAAAGATTTCGCAATGTATACCGCTTGCCACCCTCGTCACGCCAACAGCTGTACCATTCTCATAATCGTATATATGATTGTAAGACGTTCCACCTGTCCAGGTCGCATAATGCATATCCGAGCGCTCTGCGGTAGGCATGTCACTGCGAAAATTCAACGCATTTTTAAGCGGCGCCTCTTTTCGATAGAAGGCCGGCACATAGGCTCTATTGTCTTCTGCAGGCACATAGGCTTTCGGTGAAGGGATGTGGCCCGCATCCTCGGCCTTGCCTTCGGCACTGCCGTTCGTGTTTACGACGAGCAGATGTACATCATCACCGCTCAGCGGCCAGCCGCCGATATCCATCAGCGAATCGGCACTGCAT
>JAEWVL010000130.1 GCA_023396665.1 Spirochaetota bacterium | reverse complement strand
GCGTTCATCAGCACGGGAATATCGCCGACGAAAAATGCTACGCTGTTTTTTTACCGGAGGATGTCGGCAGAAAGAACCGGGACTTTCAGATCGGACCGCATTCCGGTAAAGCGGGGATTACCGCTGTCATAAAAAAGTACTGTCCCGTACTGCCCGGCGATGCGGAGCTTGCGGCTCTGTGCACGGCTGTCAGGGAAAAAGCCGCAGAGACAAAAATTCTTCCTTACACACAAGTGCTGCGTTTGCTCTATGACGGCGGCTTTACGTGTGTGAAGGGGCATACTCTGAAAAGCCTTTCATTTTCAGGGATTCCGAAAGGTAAGGGCGTACGGGTGTTACTTGAAACGGAAACATTCGACGCAAAGACCTGTTATGTGAGTGAACAAGCTGACACAAAAAAGGCGGCGATTCTGGCAGCGGTATCCTCCCTTTATGCTATTACGATAAGCAATGAACATTATTCGTTTGCGATGTGTGATGAAGAAGATCTCGCCAGCGGCACTTTTACATTTTCAGCCTGGTGCGAGGAAAACGAATATGCCGAGTATTTACGGGGAAATGACTGTAACAAGTTATATGCCGGGGCTTTGCTGAGCCTGGCGAACAGAGTACTTGCCTTGAGGTGTGCAAATGAGTATAACAGTGAGAAAAGCCGGGAATAATGATATCGCGATTCTGGCAGAATTTCTCTCGGAACTGTTTTCAATCGAGAGCGACTTTCAGGTTGATGAAGTCAGGCAGCGTGAAGGGCTGCGACTGCTTCTTGAAAATGAAACGGCAGCGATTGTGCTTGTGGCTGAATATGAGGGGCGGGTGTGCGGCATGCTGAGCGGGCAGCTGGTCGTTTCGACGGCGGCGGGGGCTTACTCAATACTGGTTGAAGACATGTATGTCGCGTCCGAATTCAGAAGAAACGGCGTTGCCACAAAACTGCTGGCAGTACTTGAAAAGTGGGGACGAGAGAAAGGGGCACGCAGAATGCAGCTGGTCGCCGATCAAAATAACGATGCGGCTCTGGCTTTGTATCGGAAAAATAATTTCACATGTGGGCAAATGACCGCCTTGTACCGGTCATTTGCCGGCTAATATGTCTTTTGACCGAAGACCGGGTTTCTCTGCTGTTAACAAGGTGAGAATCCATTCAATGATCTTCGAAATATGAAGTTCGAGTACCCATAAGTGAAGCTCTAAAATATGCTGAAACTTCCGGTTGTGGCAATTTTTGAACTGCCCCGGTACTATTTTTTTTGCAAAAATCAGTTTTACTCTTGACTGAATGGAAGCTGATTGTGATGATATTAAACATGAGTGAAGTTCCCCGCAGAGGGGAGCAAACGAAGGAGCAATAAATCCCGATGAATACCTCCGATGCAAGATCAGCGTTTTCTTTGACTGTATTGTCAGTCGTCGTCAGCGTCCTGCATAGAAAAGGGTTGCGGTTGATACCGTAGGGATTTCTGACGAGAAAAAACAGCAAAGCCCCTTCCGGTGAAACCGGAAGGGGCTTTTTTTTGCTCCGACCGGTGTCGCTAAAAGCGATAAAGCTGAAACGGCCGGGCGGCTTGCGAAAAAAGAATACAAGGAGGAGCCGGTTTTGTGGAAAATATGGATCATGACGAAGCGGAATTCGAATTGCTGTGGGTGTGAATACTCTCACTAATACAAAAAAAACAAATAAACAAAAGTAAGCAAACAAATCTAAACGTATTAATAGTAATGTAAAAGGAGATACTATGACAGGAGCAAAAATACTCGTACAATCCCTGCTGGATCTGGGTGTTACCCGTGTTTTCGGCTATACCGGAGCCGCCATTCTGCCTGTAATCGACGAGATAGGACAGTCCGCTATTGAATTCATCGTCAATTCAAACGAGCAGTCTGCGGCGTTCAGCGCAGGCGGATATTCGCGTTCATCGAAGGCGGTGGGGGTGGCTGTCGTAACCTCGGGGCCGGCCATTACAAATACCCTGACCGCAGTTTCGGATGCGAATGCCGACAGTATTCCGCTTGTGGTAATCGCAGGGCAGGTACCGGAGCACAAGCTCGGCACCGACTCGTTTCAGCATATCAATGTCAGTGAGATTTTCGCGGGTGCGGCAAAAGCCGTTGTACTTGTCGATGATGTTGCGCGAATAGAATCCATTATCAAGGATTCATGGTTTCTGGCACAAAGCGGAAAGCCGGGTCCGGTTGTCATTGATATACCGCAGAATCTGCAAAAAGCCGAGGGGCTCTATCAGGGTATCCCCGTATCACTATTCTCGAATATCTATCAGAGCGAGGCTCATCTGTCACAGGAGCAGTGTTCGCGTTTCTTTGAACTGCTCGCTTTGTCAAAAAAACCGCTGCTGTACGTCGGCGGCGGCGTCAACAGTGATCATGCGGCGGCGCTGGTACGCGAATTCAGCAGCCGCTTCAATATACCCTCCGTAAATACGCTGATGGGAAAAGGGGCGGTCGACGAGACTGCTGAGGCATCTCTCGGTCTTCTGGGTATGTTCGGAACACCTTATGCAAACAAAATTATCGAAGAAAACGATCTTTTTATCGCATTGGGGGTTCGCTGGGATGATCGTGTCGCGGAAAAAGTGGGGTTTGCGATCAAGTCAAAAATCGCCTATATCGACATCAACCCGGCAAAGGTGAAACAGATCCGTATTGAACGGCAACCTGATTTCTCGGCGGTCGGCGATGTGTCTCTGATACTCGGTGATCTTCTTGCTTATGCGAAACACAAGGAAATCAGTCCGGATTTTTCCGACTGGCAGTCTTATGCCGCGGGTATAAAAAAACGATGGCCGCTCAACTATAAGCGGCAAAGCGACGCTATTCAGCAGGCGATGGTCATCGATTTGATAAATCAAAAGATGCCGTCGAATACGATCATCACGACCGGCGTCGGCAATCATCAGCTGCTTGCGGCGCAATACATAAAGATGAACAGACCGCGCAGTTTCATTACATCGGGAAGTTTCGGCACAATGGGTTTCGGCATGCCGGCCGCAATCGGTGCCCACTATGCCAATCCGGACAAAACAATTCTGGTCATCGACGGTGACGGAAGTTTCAGGATGAACATGGGCGAGGTGCATACTATCGGTCAGTACGGGCTTCCCGTAAAAATTCTGCTGCTGAACAATCACAGTGACGGAATGGTTCGCAATCTGGAAGACCTTTCTTTCGGCGGTCGTCATTCGGCGACACAGCGAACGATTGATGCTGATTTTTCTAAAATGGCTCTTGTGTTCGGGTTATCATACAGCAGAAGAATCAGTGTAAAAGAAGAGATAGAAGATGCCATAAAAGAATTATTTGCAAGCGACGGGCCGGCATTGCTGGAAGTAATAACGGATATCAATGAGGCGATATATCCCATTGTTCCGGTGGGAAAGGGTTACCATGAGATGGTCCTGGGTCCCTACATAAAAGAAGTAATAGTATAAATCGGAAGCCTGTTCTTTTTGTGAAAGGAACAGGCTTTCCTTTTTGAAAGCGTACAATGGCAAAGCGCAGATCCGTGAAATGGCGCAGTCTTCGCTTAATGGACGATTTTTTTCTCGAACTCGACCATGCAGTTTTCAACGGGGCATTTGCCGCTGATCACCTTATGGTAATATCTTCTGCTGAACTTTTTGTAATAGTGCTCAAAAGTCAGCGGATACAGATACTGCCGGTAGCGGTCCTGCACCGATCCCGCATGCTGGGAGGATACGGGTACAAGGGCTATCAGTGTCTGCAGATCGAGTACCGCATTTATCTGCCGTCCCGAAAGAGAAACACGATTGTATTTTAAAAGACGATTGAAAAGCTGTCTGCCCTGATGCTCGATAAAACTGCCGCGATCGGCGTCACTCATTGTTAAGCTCCGGAAGTTATATTTAAGTATGAAAGTGAAAATTATAACTAAATACAAATACGCTGTAAAACCGGAAAAAGATTGAATGTTTTTATACGATTTTGCATTGTTTTCAAAACAGTAGTCCCTGTGTTTTCAGCCGATGAAGTTGCGGCCGCAGTCAGTCGGCCGCTGTCGCCCGTAAACCGGAAAATGATGATGTACGATCTTCGTTTTGTCAACGGATTTTGCGCTCGCATTTTCTGCTGCGGGCAATATATAAAAGGGGGGATATGAAAAGCGCTTCTGTTTCACAGCCTTTGATCGGGCAGTATAATCGACTTTTTGCGGAGCAGCTTGTGTCATGGCCCCTTTACGCGAAAGGCTACGCCGCACTTGCTTCACTGCAGAGTCGCATGGTGGATTGCGGCTCTTACGCAGTGACCCTGCAATACAATCCGGCGCGAATTGTCAGCAGCGGCGCCCCGGTCGACGCCGAATCGATTGCCGCACGAAAGTGTTTTCTATGCGAACAAAACCGTCCCGTCCTGCAAGAGGTAATCAACTACAAAGATGAATATCAATTGCTGGTCAATCCGATGCCGCTTTTTCCGCATCACGGCACCATCGTGCATCATACTCATCTCGCACAGGAAATAGAGGGTCGCCTTGTCGATATGCTGGAACTGGCCCGGGATCTTTCACCGCAATTCACGATCTTCTATAACGGGCCGCGCTGCGGCGCATCGGCACCCGATCATTTCCATTTTCAGTGTACACCGCGCGGAAGCATTCCCGCAGAGAACGACTGTGTAAAGGCCGGCTTCCGCGGCGAGTCACATGAACGGGATGGCGTGCTGCTGACACGGATGAAGAACTACGGCCGCAGCGTTCTTGTGTTTGAATCGGATGTTGCGGTGAAGCTCGACGGGCAGTTGCGGCGATTCATGCACTCGATGCGGCGCATGGCGGGCGGCACCGATGAGGCGATGGTGAACATACTCTGCACCTTTCAGAATACATCGTGGCGGGTGATTGTCTTTCCGCGTAAAAAGCACAGGCCGGATGCGTATTTTGCCGATGGCGATGAGCGCATTCTTGTTAGTCCTGCTTCAGTAGACATGGGCGGGCTAATTGTGACGCCGCTCGAGAAGGACTATCTTCGGCTTGACGCGCCGACAGTTGAAGGGATCTATCGTGAAGTTTCGCTTGATAACGATGTTGTTGACATGATTGTTGCGGCGATGTAATAGTGCCGGAGTGTTGAAT
>JAEWVL010000061.1 GCA_023396665.1 Spirochaetota bacterium | reverse complement strand
CAGGTCTGTGTTATTCAAGGGTATCCCGCTGATGTGTTTCTGCGGGATATTTTTTCGGGTGAAAATTGAACCGATGATTTGTCTTTTTGTTCTTGCCATTTGTTCGGGGCCGCATACAGATTTATGTCAGATTGTCCGGTGAATACCATTGTGTGTTGTAAGAAGAGAAGGATTATATTACAGAAAACGAGGTTGTAAATGAACGTATTGTTGAACGGACAGCCGGTCGATATCGGCATTGAACATGAAAAGACGCTGAAAGAACTGGCTGATTCTATTCAGAACTGGAGTGCTGAACGCAATCTCATATTTACCGGATTGTATTGTGAACAGGAATATCAACCCGCCGGAGAGATCAAGGATACTCCGCTGGATACGCTAGAGACCGTCGATTTTCAGATTGAGTCCAAGTCGGATCTCGTTATCGGATCGATCACCGAGGCTGCCGCGTTTTGCGAGAAGCTGCTTTCGTTTATTGATGAACTTGTCGATGATCCGGCCGTATTTGCCCCCGCAGCGCAGGATGTTGCCGATTCTCTCGAATGGCTTTCTGCTGTAAGCGCATCGGTGGTCTCTCTTCTGGAACTGGATGCGAAGTCGGTCATTTTTCTCGATCGCTCGGTTAATGACTATCTTTCAGATTTGTCCGTTCACGCCGCTTCTGCAAACAAATTGACGGCTGAAACGCTGATCGGGGTGCGACCGTTTTTTGAAAAACTGCGAAGTCTCTACAAGATGCTGCTTTTCAGTGACGCGATCAAGAATTTGGTAATCAGCAGCATTGATTCTCCCGATCAGCTTGTTACTTCATTGATGGAAACACGTAAAACGCTTGCGCAACAGGTCGATAATCTCGAGAAAGTCGCCGCTCTGTTCCAGTCGGGTAAAGACAACGAAGCCGTGGAGATGTTCTATCCTTTCCTTGATTTTATGTACGCGTACCTGCGTTTGTCTGCGCAGACACAACCGGTATTCGGCATTGATATTTCTGAGATCGTCATCGATGATGTTTCGCTTGAAGAGAAGAACAGTGATATTCACGGCTTTTTGTCGGAAATTGTTGAGGTGATGGAGAACGATGATATCATATCTATGGCGGATATTCTCGAATATGAAATGAAGCCATTGCTTGCACAGCTTCCCGATTATCTTGATGAACTTATAAACAAGGTAAATCTATGAGATAGTACTGTCATCCTCCGGCGAGCGGACAATCGTTCCGCTTCCAAAAAAATAACTTGCCATATCCGTGTATTCGATACGAAAGTAATGCTGTCATTCTGCGGTGCTTTCAGCATCTTTCGTTCGGAGAACACATGGAAAAAAAATTATGGGGTGGTCGTTTCACCGGGGAACTCTCTTCGGTTACCGAGAAACTTACGGTTTCGGTGCACTATGATTCCCGTCTTTACCGGCATGATATAAACGGCTCCCGTGCACACGCGTCGATGCTCGCGCGTATCGGCATTCTTTCAGAAAAGGAGCTTGACTCGATTCTCGGAGGTCTTTCGACCATAGAAAAAGAGATCGAAGATGGCGTGTTTGAATTCAGCTCGAAACTTGAGGATGTTCACATGAACATCGAATCCCGGCTGACCGCGCTTATAGGTGAAGCGGGTAAAAAACTGCATACTGCCAGATCCAGAAATGACCAGATCACCCTCGATATGCGTTTGTATGTAAGAGAAGAGTGTGACAAAATAGCTGCCTTGCTGTGCGATCTTGTCGACCGGCTTGCGGAACTTGCGAAAGAGCATATTGATATCATCATGCCGGGCTATACCCATTTGCAGATCGCACAACCGTTGCGCCTCAGTCATCATCTGCTGGCGCATGCGTGGGCGCTTTCCCGTGATCTGAATCGGATCGAGTCTGCGCGTAAGGCCGCAAATGTGTGTCCGCTCGGGGCGGGGGCTCTGGCGGGTGTGAACTATCCGACTGATCGCGAATTTGTCGGTCGTACACTCGGTTTTGATTCGATAACACTCAACTCCATGGATTCTGTCGCTGACCGCGATTACATACTTGATTTTCTCTACGCATGCTCGGTGATCGGGCTGCATCTTTCGCGATTTTGCGAAGAGCTTGTGTTGTGGTCGGGTTTCGAATTCGGTTTTGTGCGGCTCAGTGATGCCGTTACGACCGGTTCATCGATTATGCCGCAAAAGAAAAATCCGGATATAGCCGAGCTGGTCAGGGGCAAGTCGGGCCGCCTGATAGGAAATATTGTAACACTCATGACACTGATAAAGGGTTTGCCGATGGCGTATAACCGGGACATGCAGGAGGATAAGGAACCTCTGTTTGATTCCGCGGATACGACTGCGCTCGCAATTCTCGGTGTTACCGAAATGATGAAAAATATTGAGTTTAACAAAGACCGGATGGAGGCCGCCGCCCGCCGCGGTTATTCGACGGCGACAGATCTGGCCGATTTTCTCGCGATCAAAGGGGTTCCGTTTCGCAGTGCCCATGAAATCGTAGGGTCGATTGTCGCCTATTGTGAAAGCAATAATCGTGATTTTTTCGCTCTCAGTCTTGAAGAGTTAAAAACCTTTTCTCCGGTTTTTGACGCTGAAGCCGTCGCTCTGCTTTCTCCGCAAGGGTCGGCCGAACGCAAACAGAGTATCGGATCAACCGCCAGGAAGGAAGTGTTGCGGCAGATCGACGCGCTTGAAGCGCTGACAAAAAAGAGCAGGGCTGTGTTATGAAAAAAATTGTTTCATTCTTCGGCTTTTGCGCGATACTGGCGGGGGCTTTTGCATTCTTTGTCATTTTCTTTCTGACTGCGAAAAGTCTGCTGCCGGTTCTTCCCGACATGACGCTGTTTCGCCAGATCGAATTCGATTTTCTTGTCGGTAATTACTCGATCCCCTTCTTTGACGTGATTTTCTTTTTTCTCGGACTATTCGTCTTCTGTATCGGCGTAATAACACTTGTCCGGGTAACCGAATATAATTCCTCCGCCATTGACAACGTGTCCCGAAAAAGTCCCGTTTTGCTGACAGATCACTATTATGCTCAGGCGCGTCATCCGATGAGCGGAGCATTGATGGTTCTTGAAATCGGTCTATTTGTTTCAGTGCGCACACTCTATGCGCTTATATGCATCGCCGTTATCATATTGATTCAGGCTTTGAGTTGTTTTCTTGAAGAAAAACTTGGTCTTGAAAAAGAATTCGCAGAGCACTACAGCGAATACAGAAAAAAAGTCCGCTCAGTTTTCTTTTCACTTCCACTAAAAATTATTGTTGTGACGGTGATGGGTGTTGTCCTTGCCGGGCTCTACTTTATGACTCCCCAGAGATAAATGTAGCGAGGTTTGCGAAGCCGCCCGTCGTAAGCACAAGCGTTTTCAGATCAGCTCAACTGTCATCGCTGCGGTGAGCAGATATGTATTTCCCTGAATTTCTGTGAACCTCCCGCGAATCCGATGAAACTATTGTCTCCACTGACTTCGTAGAGCATATAGTATTTGAACGGAATCAGATATCTGACAATGGTGTCGGGTTCAACCGAAACAAGATAGACCTCGTTGAGCTGTTTCATTCTGCCAACAGCGTCTTTGTTGTCTCCGCTCAGACGGATCACCTTTGAGATGTCTTTTGTTTTTTCAATTCTTATGATTGCCGGAAAAACAGCTCCTGACGATGAGAGCCGAAGCCGTGTTTTGAACGTAGCGCTTTTTCTTCGAATTTTTTCCCAGATGATCAGGTGCAGAATGTCTATGTCGAAGATGTCGTTGCCGTCGGCGACGAGGATTGAACGTTTGAGTTTTCCCTGGCGGTAAAAGGTGAGTATTACGCCTCTGGGGTCGCTGAATGTATGACGTTCGTCAAAGCCGTATTGATTTGCCAGGCGTTCGTCATAGATGATCGTTGTCGCGCGCAACACCCGGGTGCCCTTGAATGTGACATCAGTATCGATGACGTCCGAGCGGTACATGAAATACGAATCCTTTTCGGATTGTTCGACCTGGGCCTGGAAAGGGAAGCGGATATCTCCCCCCATGATACTGCTGTTTCCATTATAGGAAATCTTTTTTGTCTGTGTAAACAGAACCGACGGCGACAGAAAAAACAGAAGAAACAAGAGTGCGCATAAGCCGGATCTATTCATTCTCAAGTCGCTCACTGCATAACCGTATCTACACCGCTCACTGTTGAGCCGACACGTGTATTTCTGAAATCTATCATGACAGAGTATTCTCCGGCTTCAAGTTCGATCCTCTGTGTTTTGTCAATTTCCCTGCCGTCACCGAGCAGTTTTGAGTATCCATCGCCCTCAAGATAGAAAGCCGCACTTCCGCTCAAATTCGTTGTAAAGACCCGAATGTTAACGGGCTGATTTTTTTCAAGGGTAAAGTGAAGATCCCGGACAACCGCGTTTTTCCTGAAATATGAGTAGTAGCGGCTGTCAAACGAATCCATAGCGCTCAGTCTCACGTTCGCCCTGTTTGCGGCGGCTCTGTAGCGTAGCGAAGTTGCGGTCGCAGTTGCGGCGAATAGAATGGTGAATGCAATCAATAAAAATTTGCGCATTGTCAGGCTGTCTCCATAATGATTGGTACATGGGGTGCTGCGTTCGTTTCATGTATTTGGAACTGCGAGCATTGAGTGTCAACATAAAAAATTCGGAGATCAGGTTCAGAAAACTCCTTGACCGGAGCTGATGCGGGATTTGAATGATTTCTGTCGCTCTCCTAGCTCAGTGGATAGAGCATCGGTCTCCGAAGCCGTGTGCCCCGGTTCGATTCCGGGGGAGAGCAAGTTTCCCACTCCGTTTTATGTCCTGAAGCCGGTGGTTCACCCCCATAATACAAGCTTGTTCACAGCCTGAAGGGCTGTTGTCTGATGTGCGATTATTGCGCTTATCAGTATTTGTGTTGTAGCGGGAAGAACCGATCAGCGAAAAATCCATTGACAAATTATGTCGCATATGTTGAAATTTCTGGGAAAATCCTAGAAAAGCAGTTGGTGATGTTTTTTGACAGCTGGTCGTCGGCGCTGTCCCGGGAAGAGTCTATTTCAGGAAGAACAGCGTTCAGTGAAAATGCCGAAACAGCTTCTTCCTTGACCGCTTTTTCTGTTTTGACACAATGGAAGTGAATATCCCAAGTATGCTTACCAGCGCTTTTTGTGTGGAGAAATGTGAGTGAATATCGATCCTGACTATATTGCCGCACTCGGACACTATCCGGTAATGTACCGTGAGCTTATGCAGCATCTGGACGAATCAAAGACTGCAGGCTCTGTCATGATCGATTGTACGATGGGCAGCGGCGGGCACTCCGGGCTGATTCTCTCCCTGTTTCCCGATCACCGGCTGATCTCCTTTGAACGCGACCGCGAGATCGCCGATGTGGCGAGAAAACGTCTGGTTTCTTTTGCCGGGCGGCATCGCATTATTGAAACAAATTACTCGAATATCGACTGCGTATCTGATGTTTCCGGACAGGTGAGCGGTATAATTTACGATCTTGGTATTTCGACCTGGCATTATGATTGCGCCAGGGGCTTTGCGTTCAAAAATAATTCTCCGCTCGACATGAGACTCGACGATTCCTGTACGCATAGTGCTGCGGAGGTGTTGAACACCTTTGCGGAAAAGGAGCTGGCCGATATATTTTTTTCCTTCGGAGAAGAGCGGTTTTCCCGGAGAATTGCGCGGGTGATTGCTGAAGAAAGAAAAAAGACCCCGCTTGAGACGACTGATGATTTGGTGAGACTGGTGTTGCGGGCGCTTCCGCCGCAGGCGAAGCGTCATGAAGGCATTCATCCCGCGACAAGAGTTTTTCAGGCCTTGCGGATATATGTGAATAATGAACTTGACACCATCGCGGCCTCACTTGAAAAAGCGTGGGCGCTTTTGGCTCCGGGCGGCAGAATCGCCGTTATTTCCTTTCATTCGCTTGAAGACAGAATTGTCAAGACTGCCATGCGTTCTCTGGCAGCCGGATGCGATTGCGGTATGCGTGAGTGTGTATGCGGCAAGGTTCCGAAGGTGCGATTGATAAGCAGAAAGCCGATTCTGCCGGGAGAGGACGAGGTTCGGCTGAACAAGCCCTCGCGAAGCGCGAAGTTGCGGGTATGCGAACGAATCTAATCGCCATATAACGAGGGCTGCGGCAATTGTTTTGTCATGTCAGCTTTATTTCCGGGAGGTGATGATGTCCTTCATGTTCAGAAGACGTCAGGAGACGGGAAACGGTGCCGATTTCATCAAATATTCGATAGTCGCTTTTTTTATGATCTGCCTGGTTTTGCTTTTTGTCTGGCAGAATATCGAGATTATGAAGCTGAAGATGGGAATGCAGCGCAGTCTTGCCTACAAGGAGGAATTGCTCAAGGAGCAGTCACGTCTTCGATACGAAATTGAACGCAAACGCCGCTATGCTGATATCGAAGCATGGGCATTGTCCAGGGGCATGTCATGGATGCGCAACGGTGATTTTATTGTACTGGAGAACAAAAATGCTGATCAGTGAACTGCTTTCGCTTGTCGACGGACTCATCTGCGAGGGATCTTACAGCGATGTGGAGATAAGCGATGTGGTCTACAATTCGCGTATGGCTCTGCCGGGTTCGCTTTTTGTTGCTGTAGAAGGCTTGGTCACCGACGGGCATTCGTATATTGGGGCGGCATATGAAAACGGGTGCAGAGCCTTTCTTGTGAGAAAAAATTTCGAGGGAGCGCAGATGCTTGCAGGAGCGGTCTTTCTCCGCTCCGACGATACCCGCAAGGATCTTTCACGGGTGTCGGCCGCCTTTTACGGTGATGTTTCAGCGAAAATTCCCGTCATCGGCATAACCGGAACCAACGGTAAGACTTCGACTACGTATATGATAGAGGCGATTCTGCGTGAAGCGGGGCGCCGGCCAGGCGTAATCGGTACGGTCAATTACCGCTGGGGCGATACTGTTCTTGCGGCACCGAATACCACTCCCGAATCAAGGGATATTCATGCCATAATGGGGCGTATGTACGGCGAAGGTGTCGATGTTATCGTTATGGAGGTCTCCTCGCACGGACTTGCCCTCGGTCGCGTCGATGATATTAATTTTGCCCTTGCAGCCTTCACCAATCTTACCAGAGATCACCTTGATTATCATAAAACCTTCGATGAATATTTTGCCGCAAAGAAGCGTCTTTTTTCTCTGCTGTCCGATTCGTATCCCCCCGAAGCGCCGAAATATGCGCTGCTCAACATCGATGATGAATACGGCCGCAGGTTGCAGCAGTCCCTTAAAGGCGATTTTACCGTTTACTCCCTCTCTGCCGCCCTTGCCGCCGATTATGCGATTGACCCTGATTCTGTACACATGCGTCTTGACGGCATATCATTTCGCGTGAATGAAGGTGCCGGCAGTTTTGACGTTTCGATGAAGATGACAGCGCGCTTTTCCATGTATAATGCGCTGTGTGCCTGGGCCTGCTGCCGCTGCCTTGCAGTGGCTCCGCAGCATTGTAGAGCCGGTTTGCAGAAGATAGAAACGGTTCCCGGGAGATTTTCGACGATGGCCTCTCCGAAGGGCTTCTATGTCGTGGTCGATTATGCACATACCGACGATGCGCTGGTGAAACTGCTGAGTTCCGCACGGGAACTTAATCCTTCGAAGCTGATAACGGTGTTCGGATGCGGCGGTGACCGGGATAAAAGCAAGCGCCCGCTTATGGGAAAAAGCGCTCTCTCGTTTTCGGACTTCGCGGTTGTCACATCGGATAACCCCCGAACCGAAAATCCGCTTTCGATAATAGATGATATTCTTTCGGGAATCGACGCTCCGGCTGAAAAATACACGGTTATACCCGACAGGGAAGAGGCGATTGCGCATGCTGTGGCCCTCGCGCAAAAGGGTGACCTGGTGGTCATTGCCGGCAAAGGGCATGAGGATTATCAGATACTCGGAAAAACAAAGATTCACTTCGATGACCGTGAGGTCGCCGCTAAATATATGGGGATACAGCTATGAGAATGCCCTATCGTAACACCACCACTGCTCTGGCCGCGATTCTCGGCACCGATGCGCCGGATACCGATGTCGTGTTCACATCGATAAGCACGGATTCACGCGACTGCGACAGCGAGACACTCTATGTTCCCATATGCGGCGAGAAATTTGACGGTCATGATTTCATCGAAGAGTTGTGCGCGCAGGGCCGGGTCGCTGCCTATCTCACGCAAAAAAAGCCCCTGGCTTCTGCGGTTCCGGCGCTTGGCTGTGAGAATACGCTGTATGCACTCGCGAAGATCGCCGGTGAATATCGACGCCGCTTTCGAATGCCGCTTGTCGGTGTTACAGGCACGAACGGAAAGACGACCACCAAGGAGCTGCTTTGCGCCGCCTTATCCCCCCGTTTTCGTGTACATAAGAGCGAGAAAAATTATAATAACGAAATCGGTATACCCTTTGCCCTGTTCGGCTTGCAGGCTGAACATGATTATGCGGTGATCGAAATGGGTATGAATCATAGCGGCGAGATCGACCGCATTGCGGCCATGGCGCTTCCCGATATTGCGGTGATAACCAATGCCGCTGAGGGGCACCTGGAATATCTCGGATCGGTCGAGGGTGTCGCCGGGGCGAAAGCGGAAATTTTCAATCATATGAAAGAGGGCTCTCGTGTGTTCATCAACCGTGATACACAGAGCTGGTCACTGCTTGCAGAAAAAGCGAAAGAGAAAAAGCTTGTTGTCACCAGTTATGGCTTTCACGAGAGTGCAGATATACGGCCGGAGAACTATGAGCTTACCGAAAACAGCGTTTCGCTGAGCTATGAGGGAACAAGGTATCAGGTGGGCCTGTACGGCGTGCACAATATTCCCAATCTTTTGTGTGCTGTCGCGCTCGGACTTCATGCCGGCGTTTCCGCGGGCGAGATACAGCAGTCATTTGCTTCGTTTGTACCGGTTTCCGGAAGAAGCGAGATTGTGAAAGGCCGTTTCACGCTGATACGGGATACCTATAATTCCAATCCGCTATCGCTGACTTCGGCGCTGGCTTCAGCGGCGGCTGTTTTCCCATCGCGCCGCAAGGTCGCGGTGCTCGCGGATATGAAAGAACTGGGTGAAAGTTCCCGCGATCTGCATTATGCCGCCGGCCGAACTGTCGTAGAATCCGGCTTTTCGACGCTGTTTGTCTACGGCAGTGACGCGGCGGAAATCGCACGGGGGGCGATCGATGCGGGGCTGGGGATCGACTGTGTGGGTATATTCGACGCAAAAGAAAAACTGGTTGCTTCTGTAAAGGCGGCGCTCAATGATGATGATGTGGTGCTTGTGAAAGGTTCGCGTTCAATGAAAATGGAGGAGGTTGCGGACGGAATACTCCGCTAAATAAGATATGTTTTACTATCTGCTGGTGCCCTTACAAAAATATTTCTCGTTTATGAGGTTGTTTCAATACATCACCTTCCGTTCTCTCTACGCGGCGGTCTGTTCGCTGCTTTTTGTTCTGCTTTTCGGCCGTTTTTTCATCGCCTGGCTTCGCCGCCTCAAGTTTCGCGAAGAAGTGCGTGACCTGGGACCCGAAACGCATCAGACCAAGAAGGGGACTCCGACCATGGGCGGGGTTATTATTCTGGCCGCAATTCTGTTTTCAACCTTTTTCTGGGGCAATTTCGCCAATCTCTATCTGTTCACGCTCGTTATGGCAACGATTGCCCTCGGTATTGTCGGTTTTGCCGATGATTACATGAAATCCGTGCTCAAGCGCAAAGGGGGCATGCCGGGTCGAACCAAATTCATTCTGCAGATGCTGATCGGAGCTTCCGTTTCGCTCGTAATCTATTTTTTTCCCTCGAATCCCGATGTTTCCACACAGCTTTTTGTGCCCTTTATGAGCAGGGCGCTTGCCGACCTTTCCTGGGTCTGGATTCTGTTTGCGACCATTGTCATCGTCGGTTTTTCCAATGCGGTTAATCTTACAGACGGGCTTGACGGCCTTGCCTCCGGATCGACCCTGATCGTGTGCTCGGCTCTAGGCCTTATCACCTATCTGTCAGGGCACAGTGAAATTTCCGACTATCTGCGTATTCCCTACGTTCCGGCGGCGGCTGAGATTTCCGTTTTTATCGCTGCGCTCAGCGGTGCGCTGCTCGGCTTTCTGTGGTTCAATACCAACCCCGCAAGTGTCTTTATGGGTGATACCGGATCGCTCGCCCTTGGCGGCATAATCGGCATCATCTCGGTCATGATTAAAAAAGAGATATTCATGCTGCTCATCGGCGGTGTATTCGTTGTCGAAGTGGCATCGGTGGTGATACAGGTGGGCTACTACAAGCTGACAAAGAAACGCATCTTTAAAATGGCGCCTCTGCACCATCATTTCGAACTCTCGGGCTGGAGCGAGCAGAAAGTCGTCGTTCGCATGTGGATAGTCGGCATAATTCTCGCCCTGGTGGGAATTTCAACCTTGAAAATACTATAGGTGGTAACCTTGCGAACTGGAAGCACCGTTTCGAAATTACTTGCTGATGTTAAAACAAGAGTTCTCGTCGTAGGCTGTACAAAGCGCTCCGGTTTGGCAACGGCCAATTTTCTTGCCGCGAAGGGTTTTTCGCTTACCGCAAATGACAGCAAGCCGATCGGTCTGCTCGATGGCGTTGACGAGGGACTCGACTCGCGGGTCATACGCGAATTCGGTCATCAAAGCGAGTCTTTGCTCGACTGCTGTGATCTTATCGTGCTGAGCCCCGGGGTACCTCGAAGCATCCCTCTGCTTCGGGCTGCTGACAGCAGAAATATTCCGGTTATCGCCGAGGTCGAAGTTGCCTGGCATTTTATGAAGGGAATGATAATCGCGATTACCGGTACTGACGGCAAATCCACGACAACAGCAATGTGTGCCTTTGTTCTCAGGGCGCTTGGCATCGATGCAAGAGAAGGCGGCAATATCGGAATACCGCTGGTCTCGCTGGCCGACACTTCAAGTGAAAAGACGGTGACGGTGGCTGAACTCTCCTCATTTCAGCTTGAGACGATCGCCGATTTCAGAAGCGATTGCGCGGCTTTTCTCAATCTTGCACCGGATCATCTTGACCGGTATCCTTCGATGAAAGAGTATCTTGCGGCAAAATTACGCATATTCATGAATCAGTCGGCGGACGACCGTGCCGTCATCAATGCGGATGATCACATACTCGTCGAAGCGACATCTGCCATAAGGGCAAAAACCCGTCGATTCTCGCTGCATGACAGCTCTGCCGATATCTTCTACCGTGAGGGGGCGATTTGGCTGCATCACGGGGATGAGTGCGTTTCCCTTCTTGAAACCTCACGTATGACGCTGAAGGGTATGCATAATGTGCAAAATACGATGGCGGTTATTCTGCTCGTACTCGCCGTTTATGAAAAAAACGCAATGTCCTGCGACTTCAATGCACTCGCCGAGGCCTGTGCAGCCTATGCCGGATTGCCGCACAGGCTGCAATTTGCGGGTGAGATAGATGGCCTGCGTTTTATCAACGACTCGAAGGCTACGACGGTGAACGCGGTGTTGACCGCGCTGAAGAGCTTGAACGGCGATTCGGTTTTTATCGTCGGGGGGCGCGCGAAGGGTGAGGATTACTCGCTTATGGCGAAGGCTTTTTCGGAAAGTGCGATCGTCAGGGCTGTCGTACTGATCGGTGAGACCTCTGACGAGTTCGAACGGATTTTTTCCCGCTATGGTGTGCCGTCACAAAGAGCTCTTGATATGAAAGAGGCGATAGCGAAGGGACGAGCCATGTGCGGGAAGGGAACGCTCATCCTCTCGCCGGGCTGTGCATCATTTGACATGTACGAAAACTACGAGCGGCGCGGTGAAGTTTTCATGAATGCCGTTGCAGAAGCGATGGAGGAGGAGTGATGGATTACATCAGCCCCTATCGAAAGGGTGTGCCCGATCTTGTCCTTTTTTTGACGGTTTTTTCGCTCGTCGGCATCGGCATCGCGATGAGTTACAGCGCTTCGGCAATCGTGGCCATGAGGGTTTACGGCGATTCTTTCTTTATTCTGAAAAAACAGCTGCTCTGGTTTGTCATCAGTTTTATCGCTCTGATCATCTTTCAGGAAATCGATTACCGTATACT
>JAEWVL010000056.1 GCA_023396665.1 Spirochaetota bacterium | reverse complement strand
GTTGAGGTTCCACCACTTACGGCTTGATCCCACAAAAATTTGTCTTCAATCCAGGTAGCCGTTTCATTCAGATCTTCGACAGCTGCGACAATACCGTGTGTTTCACCTGAAACAAATCCGGGATCCCCCTCTTTGAAAACACAGGCCAATTTCCCGCCGAGATAGTCCATGCCAATGACAAGGTTATACACGACCGCAGTCACTGGTGACCCGCTGATCGTATATCCTTCGGGACTGGCTATGGTAACTGATACTGATTCTTCATTTTCGACTGTGATGTTTGTGATAACAAGAGTTCTTTCGGTGCCGCTTTCTGAAAGTGTTCCCTTAGTCGCACCGCTTACGGTGATATCATCTGCAGTTAACGTTGTAGGTTCAACATCGAAGGAGATAATCAATCCGCTTGATTCAACGGATCCGGATGTTCCGCCTGTTTGTTCAATGCTCAGTATGGTGACTTTTTTAGTATCGGTGCCTTCGGTGCCGCTTTCACAGGCACCGAACAGAACCATGCTCAGTACAGATATAAGTACGGTAAATAATGTAAATTTTCTTTTCATTAAGCTCTCCAGATAATTGTTTTATTTTGATAAATCGGATTCACAACTGCTTGTTATTTCGTTACGTGAGTGCTTATAGCAGTTCTTTACTGATCAGTCGTCCGCCTGAATTTCAGCGGACTTATTTTTCGTTGTCTTTAAAAAAATACGATAGCTGCAGGCTGATGTGATGATCGATATTGAGGGGGAAGGATAATGGGAATAGCATCCCCTTTTGGCTTTTGAGCTTTCCGTTTTTGTAAGACGAAAAATTTTATCGGGAATGGGATTTGCGATATTGTGATGGTGTTAAGCCGGTTGTACGCTTGAAAACTTCGTTAAAGGTGGATTTTGAATTGAAACCTGATTTAAAAGCCATTTCAAGAATGGTCATGTCTTCATTCGCCTGTTCAAGTATGGCAATGAAATTACTTACCCGATAGGAGTTAATATAGTCATAGAAGTTCTGGCCGGTGTGAGTGTTTATGGCACTTGACAGATCCCCCCGTGGAACTTCGGCAATGGCGGCAAGTTCCGGCAGAGACAGTTCGGGTGAGAGGTAAAGACGCTTATTCTGCATCAATGACTGAACAGTATCCATTATCTCTATAATTCTCTGTGGAGAAAGCGGAGTTCTTGCAGATCTCTCCTCTCCCGAAGCGGGGTTTCCGAAAAACACCAATGGATTCGACAGGCCCCTGTAGCTTATTGAGCAAATCAGAAAGAAAGCGAAAATTGCGAGAATTATTTCGGTACTGAGGATTCTGGGCAAACCTGAAACAACGCAAAACATGTCGTATATAGCCGATAACACCATCATTACCGATATGACGTGAAAAAATCTGAAAAGAAAAAGCAGCCACTTAACTGCCGGTTCAGCCCCTTCCCCCGTTTTCTGACGCGAGATGCAGAATTTATTGATCGTGCGAATGGATATCCGCAAGTAGACAAAAAAATGCAGGACTATCGAGCACCAGAAAAACAGCATCGTTTTGAGGTGGAATTCGCGCGGAATGACCGTTGTGAACCAGTCATTGTTAATGGTTACAGGTACATAATAGAGAAACACGAAAAGTGACGGCAGCGCGTGCATCGCATCTTTCAGTGTAAAACGTGAAAGCGGATGCAGATACTGTCTTGCGTAAAAATAAAGACATGGACCCGCAATATAGTATAGAGGGGTGCTCAGGTACGAAAAGGAACCGTATACCAAGGCGGAGCTGACAAGAGCTATATATATCATTATCAGAGCAAGATCTGTCAGCAGAAACGCAAGTATTCGATTTGCCTTACGTGTCGGACTGTCGATTCCGAACAGCAGAAAAGCCAGAAAAAAACTCAGAAAAGCGCCGAGAAGAGTGCAGATGGATACTATTATATTGATCATCGATATTTCGTTTTGCTTATTCTTGTGTACAATGCATATAAAATGTATATGTTTTGCAAAGTAATTAATATTTTCTCACATAAAAACCCGGTTGAATAAGGGTTTTATCACAAAGCCCCATAGTATTAGCGCCGAAAGCCTAACTGAATACAGATATAGTAGGGCTTAACATGAAGAGAGGAATATCTCCACGGATTCATTAACTCGAAAATATTGATTGCAATTCGTTGATAATGTTACTTTTCTTATACGTGCTATTAATTCTACAATGCGCCTGTTTTATATGGTGTTTAGCGATTACAATATGCATAAGCTCTTGGGATTTATTACCATTTCATTTATTATTATTTTGTATAGAAAATCAGTGGCACAATAAGGCTTATGAGGTGTTAGTGGTAATGTTACACATAGCCCAAGTACAACTAGTAGTCATCTTGATAATTATCGCAACGAACGGGCAAACCTGCCTGCATCGGGCGGAAGGAGAATGGCCAATGCTCCCGTCCACAACCGACACAACGCACATTTCTGTCACCAACGCCCCGGATAAACCGATATCCATTGCTCAAAAAAAGAATCAGGTTGTTGAAACAATCAAAGTTGCTAAAAACCAACCCAAAGGCATTTACGAGGTAGCCTTTACGCAACTTGCGGCTATTTTTATTTTGGATGCCACTCGCCCCGAGGGCAAAAAATGGCTTGAAATGCTCGATGAAAGCCTGAAAAAAAAGAGGCCTGTTGATTTTTGTCATCTGTCCTGCGGTATGCTGCAAATAACCTGTGTTGAATGGCACAAATCATAGAGCCAAGTAACAACAGACCAGATAACATTCGGCAACAAATACTAGAGCATTTTTATCAAACTTGAGAAATTTTATTACATTATATGCATTGTGTGAAATTTTGTCTGCGTAATAATATTGTCAGTACCTCGCAGCATATTCTTGTTACAGCCTGGTAATTGACCAGTAAAACCACTCCAAGTGTTTTAGTAATGGAGGGTTTCATCGAAAGACCCTCCTTTGTGCGGTTTGTTATATACTCTCTTGGAGGAACTACTTTCGTTACACGACTTCGTCATTTTTTATTTTTGGAGTTTTACTCAGAACTGTGTGCGACTGAATTGCGATATTTCTCGTATAAAAGTTCCGTGCTTCTGAATCTTTGTTTCACACAAGATCAAATTTACGTGCAATTTTCATAAGTTCAACGCGGTTTTTTACATTTATTTTATCATAGATATTGCGAAGATGAGATTCTACAGTGCGTGGTTTGAGGTTAATAAGATCGGAAACCTCTTCCCGATTGAAGCCTTTCAAGATAAGATCGATTACCTGGTACTCTCTTTCGGAAATTCCGTACAGTTTTGTAAAATCTTTTACTCCGGGCTGCTCCTTGATGATGATAAGTATTCCCGTAAAATCACCCACAGAATCCGTAAGACGACATGCATATGTGAATGCATGCATTATGCCGCGGCTTGTATTGACGCGGACTTTTTCCTCAAAACTTTGAATTCCACCCTGAGTCAGCAATTCCATTTTATCATCGATTAGATCGTCGCTGATAAATATTCCGCTGAAGTTCATACCTTCTCTGATATGCATAGTTTGTGTCATTTGTGCGTTTACATGAATGATACGTCTGTCGGGGCCGATCACTGCAATGTGATTGTTGATATGCGATAATACTTCTTCGGTTATGGATGAAATATTAAATGTCAGGAAGTGATATCGCGTAAGACAATAAAGCAAACAGATGATGTGTATGAGATAAAAAAACATGCCAGATGTCGGTATTTTACTTCCCATCGTTTTCAGGACAAAATCGACTATAAAGGCAAGCGTTGAAGAAATAATAAGGCTGTATATTATGGTTTTTCCCACAAGCCGGTCTTTTTTTAAACCGCTTTTTTTATGCCATATAAAAACCATAAATGTGCACATTAAGGGAAGAGAATAATAACTGATTGGGAAAATCACATCCCATACGGATATATCGTTGTACAAGTGTGTCCATCTTCCGTTTATCCATTCAAAGTGCGGATAACTGTCGGTAAGTAGAAAAATACCTGCAGTGACAAATATTGCCGGAACATAGAGAAGACACTTATGAATTTTGTTTCGCATGAGTCCGGTAAGTTCGACGTAAAAATGCAGCATGATGCTTTCTGTAAGAATAAGCAAGCTTACTTTGAATGAGTACGCAATTCGAAAATGTGCATAATTTGTAAACCAGGCGTAAGGGTATAAAAGATAAAACAAAATGCCTGTAGAGATCATAAGACAAAAAAGCACAGAAACCGCATCTTTTTTTCTTTTCATGATAACAATTATGCCGAGAAAGAGGCATGTCGTTGCACATGAAAATGAAAGAGCCGTAGTGATTATATTTAACATAGGTTTTATGTTAAAATATAAAACATTTTTCTGTCAAGTGAATGAAATATATATTATTTCTGTTAAGATCGAAATATTACTACATATTATGTCTCATTGTCAGTTGACGAAACAATTCACAATGATTTGACGAGACTGTCTTCTATCGCAATGGCGAAATCAAAATCAAACTCGTTTTGCTGATGTGCGATGTAAAACACTGATTCTTTTTTTGCATTCATAAAAGCTGGAGCTTGCATGAATTCCTGCGCTATTTTTACCAGTGACAAGGGGCATTCTATCAATTTCTGATTAAGTTCATAATCGTATACATCATGATTATAGGAAGTAAATCGTTCTATGGCTTTTTCCGGATCATCATATTTTTTGAAGCTTGCGTAACAGATGCCAAGATTGGGTTCCCAGCTAATAACCAGACCAGAGGGGAGTGTTTTATGATTGTCATTTTGATAATCGGTTAACAACTTTTCAAGCCCGGACACCCAGCTTTGTTCATGCGGACTTAATGTCTCAATGCCGAAACCGCTCATCTGTTCTCTTTTTTGCGCATAAGCGATTAACGCTTTATAATCATCCGTGTATTCTTCTATGTTGTCATTCTTGCCATAATCATCCAGTGACCCGCTGTTATCAGTAATTTTGTATTTTTTATAACCAGGCAGAAAATTCAAAAGCTTGATTTCTCTGTATTCATTACCGCGGACTCGATATTCGTATAGACTTAGTTTTTTCGTGTAATCCAGAGCAACAATGCAGGAAAACACTTTGTTCTCACTGTATCGAGCGAAATCATCTGATTCCAGAAACAGTTCTGTCGCATGCCCTTCTATTTTTGCCTGAAGAATGTAATTGACGGTCTCTTCAAATTTATCCGCCTGAGCATACAGACAGGCGGCATTGTAATAAAAATTTTTCTTCTGTCTTGCTCTGAGATCATCAAAATAAGGCTCCAGTTCGTCAAAGGCAGACTGATTCAATTCTTCTTTGATATAACAATATATGAGATTGTTTATGATAAAATCAGCGAACGGCCCGTATGTTTCGAAAAAGGATCTGCGAGTTCTGAAAACATCTATCGCCTTTTTAAATTTTTCTTGTTTCAACAAAACTACAATATAGATATGAAGAAGCGAATTGTTCGTTTCAATCGCAAGACCACCCTGTGAAAATTGCTCAGCTTTTGCATAGTCCGCCTGACCGGCATAATATGCAAAAGCTGATATAAAATAGACTTCGGGATTATCTTTATGATGTGCTATTACCTTCTCTGACAGAGCTATGATTTCTGTCCAGTTTTCGTGTTTCCAATAATCATAAAATATTTCTAATATTTCCCTACTGTAATGCTCTTTATTGTTTTCGTGCTGCATGTTCTTTTACCATAATGAATTTGATCTGGGAATTTAAGTTTTCTAATCAGATGTACACCGATGAGAAAACTTAAATCCGGCTTCTATGTCAAGAGCATATTACAGGCTTATCTGCTCAAAATGAAGCGCGAAATTGGGTCAGAAAAAACAAATTAAAATTTCACAATTACTTTTGTGCAGTCTCGAAATAAGCTTATCTTCGTTTTCTATTTCTCGTTTAGCTACATAATCAGGCTGTCGATTTTTCAACTATAAAATACTTGCAAAAATTAGACAAATTTGTATTATATGACAATGAAAACATTTAAGAAACCGAATCGCGAACAGCAACTGTTGTTCGCAACCGTAAAGCTTGAAACAATAGCCCCAATCGGAAGTTCGTTACGGACGATTGATGAACTGGTAGACAAACTTGATACCAGCAAGATCGAAGCAACTTATGATTTTGAAACAAAAACAGGTG
>JAEWVL010000437.1 GCA_023396665.1 Spirochaetota bacterium | reverse complement strand
AGACATGTCCGCTGCGAGCATATCCATGTTTTCGTCAACATAAAGTTCAACAGTGTTTGCACCAATCGTTGCGCCTTCCTGATATCCGGAAGTACCCGAAGTAATAGCAAAAAGCTGACTGTAAGACGTACCGTTTGTTGTGATAGCCAGGATCTCAACGACCGGGCCGCTTTTGCCCTTCCAAATCACGTTTCCGAGTCCGCATCCGGTGTTACCACCCGCGAAAGCAGAAGAGAAAACGGACAATACAAGCAGTACTGCTAATGGATAAAATACTTTTTTCATAGCACCCTCTTTAAAAAATTTTATTGAACCATAGACTTGTGATTCAGAACATTTTTTGCAAGTAATTTTATAGCTTATTGTTCAAAAAATTTTTATTATCACAATTCTTGATTCGGTTCAATATATTTGAGTATTACAACCAAACAAAAACAAAGCAAACGTCACATAGCGCCAATTGACGATTGGTGAGCCCGTTTATTTCAGATAATATAAGACGAGTGATGCGGGTCACTGCTACGTTCACTTTAAAAATAAATATCTTGACTATCAAACTATTTTTATTATCTTGACTATCAAGATATATATTTGGAGAAAACAATGACTACTGTTCCGGCAAACTGCTCTTTCTGCCACGACCAGCTTCAAAATACCGGCAAAAGCGCCGCTGAGAAACGGGCGCTCGTCGTTTCAGCCATCACCCTCGTTACAATGATTCTCGAAATCAGCTTCGGTCTGATCACCGGTTCAATGGCGCTGCTCGCCGACGGCGTACACATGGGCACACACGCAGTTGCGCTTCTTATTACCATGCTAGCCTATTTTTTTACCCGCAAGCTGAGCGCGAATCCCGCTTTCTCGTTCGGAACCGGCAAGATCGGCGTACTCGGCGGCTTTACCAACGCGCTGCTGCTGGCCTTGACGGCTCTTTTCATGATCTACGAGACCGTTGAGCGGCTCTTGAATCCCGAGCATATCGATTTTGACTCGGCCATCATTGTGGCCATTATCGGGTTGACGGTGAATCTGCTGTGCGCACTCATTCTCGGCGGCAGTCACAGCCATGACACGCATCACGGACACGCACACCCTCATGACGAACACGAACACGGCAACAGAAAAAGCTCGAATCACAAAGACACAAACCTGAACGCCGCATTTGCGCATGTGATCACCGACGCCGCGACCTCAGTGCTGGCAATCGCAGCCCTTCTGCTGGGGAAATTCGCGGGATTCGGTTTTCTCGATTCTCTCGCGGGACTGCTCGGTGCTCTGCTTATATTGAAATGGGCCTATCACCTCATTCGCGACTCGGCTGCCGTGCTTCTCGATTTCGGCGATTATCAGACAGAGTTGAGCGCCATACGAAAGCGGCTGACAGATGAGGGATGTGAGCTTCTGGATATTCACCTGTGGCGTTATTCGGAAAACGACCGCGCGCTCATGCTGACACTTCATGATCCGGAAAAAAGAAACCCCGACACAATACGATCTTTCTTGCGCGAAATAATCGATATTGATCACATAACCATTGAGGTGAAATCACTATGAGCGCGAAAAAGGAAAGCGGTATCGAAACGGCACTGGACAAATCGTTGACAGCTTTTTTTGAGAAACTCTCCCAATGGGAAGAAAGCGTTGCGCTAAAGGTGAAGCTGACCCCGCGGCAATGTCACGCGCTTTCCGAGATCGGTGAATGCGCCCCTGTTCGTATGAAACCGCTTTCACAGCGTCTCGGCATAACGACAGGAACCATGACTATCATGGCCGACCGGCTCGAAAAACTGGGCCTGGTGGAAAGAAGAAGCGACTCCGGCGACAAACGGGCTTTTCTGCTCGTGCCGACAGCAAAAGGTGAAAGAGTATACAGAGAACACTTGTCTGATCACAGACTTTTAAGCCGCAAGTTTCTCGCGACACTCGAAGACGGTGAAGCCGAAACGCTCATCACACTCATAGAAAAAGTCAGTGCTGCGCTTTAGAAGGGAAAAATTATCAGACGCTGTTGAAAAAACTTCTTAGAATGTTATTTTTTTCTAAAGGAGAACTTTTATGGTACAAAAAATCGTTTTCGCTATCAAGGGCATGAATTGCGATCACTGCGCCAGAACGGTTGAACGCGCCGCAAAGGATGCAGGCGCTTCTTTTGCAAACGCCGATCATGCAAGCGGACAGCTGCATGTGGGCGGAGAAAAAATCGACAGCACCAGGATAATCGCTTCGGTTGCGGAGGCCGGCTATGAGGCGAGCGTTATTACCCTGAACATCTCCGATGCGTGTTCATGCGCAGAATGAAAACCGCTATATCAACGCGTCACTATTTATATAATTTTGTATAATAACTCGCCGTTCTGTCTTTTTTTGAAATTATCTTCCTTCAAATTTGACCTTTGTTCAATTGAACCGTATATTGTGCTGGCTCCCGGGCGAATAACGGACAATGGGGATGCAAAAAGCCCCACTACAAAACAGAGAGGAACGATGTGGAAGAACATTTCAATTCGCTATAAGATACTCAGCCCCTTCGTCGTGGTGCTTGCTATCTTCATTTTATACATCAGCAATGTTGTCATGCCCTCGGTTCGAGAAAACATGATAGAACAGAAGCAGCGCGAGATGAAGAGCGTTATCGATTCAACAGTTGCGACTATCGATTATTTTCACAATCAGTACCAATCGGGCACAATGAGCGAAGAGCAAGCGAAAGCCTCGGCACTTGACGCGATATCCCGCATACGCTACGGTTCAAAAGTGATGGATTATATTTTCATTCTCGACAGCGATGGGATTGTTCTTATGCATCCCTACAATCAGGCGATTGTAGGCAAAAACCAGATGGCCTATGCCGACAGAAACGGGAAACAACTCTTCAAAGAGATTGTTGAGCAGGCCGTTTCCAAGGGGGGAAGGATTTACCGATTACGAATGGCAATACTATGACGATGCCGGCAGAATTGTTAGCAAATTGTCGTACGGCAGACTATACGGTAAATGGAACTGGGTACCCGCAACGGGAGTTTACACGGTAGACATTGATGCCATTATTAACACGCTGTACCGCAACATCATCATGGTTATGATCGGCGGAGGCCTGGCGCTGACCGTGATCGTTTTTCTAATCGCCCACTTTATCGGAAAACCGGTGCAGCAATGCGCCCGCCTCGCCGAAGAGCTCGCCGCCGGAAAGCTCAACGCAACGGTGGCTATTCACGGTAATGATGAAACCGGCCGCCTCGCCGAATCGATGCGCCTGATGTCGGGCAAACTTTCGAGCATAATGGGAGATATCACCAGCAACGCCCGTCGACTCGCCGACTCGGCGGATGAGATCAACGCAACCGCGATGCGTCTGTCCGAAACGGCAAACGAGCAGGCCGCCAATATGGAAGAGATATCATCGACGATGGAAGAAATGAGCGCGACCATCAGTATGAACACACAGAACGCGAAGGAGACCGACGCCATCGCACAGGGAAGCGCGAAACAGGCGAAAGAAGGCGAGAGTGCCGTTCGAAAAACGGTTAGCGCGATGGGCCTTATCGCCGAGAAGATCGGTTTCGTCGAAGACATAGCCTCTCAGACGAACCTGCTTGCCCTGAACGCCGCGATCGAGGCCGCGCGTGCGGGTGAACACGGCAAGGGCTTTGCCGTTGTGGCAAGCGAAGTGCGCAAGCTCGCCGAGAAAAGCAAAACAGCCGCCGTCGAGATCAGCGGCCTCGCATCCGACAGCGTACACATCGCCAGAAGCGCGGGAGAACTGCTTGCGCAGGTGGTGCCCAATATCGTCAAGACGGCCGATCTTGTGCAGAACATCGCAACGGCATCGAACGAGCAGGACAACGGCGCCAACCAGATCAACCTCGGGGTAAGCCAGCTCTCCGAGGCGGCACAAAACACCGCTTCCTCATCGGAAGAACTGGCTGCGACATCGGAGCAGCTTAAGGCGCAAGCCGAGGATCTTGTGAAACTGATAGGTTATTTTCAGGTGTAACGCAACGAATGAACGCGCGCACGCCCTCTTTGCCTGCAAATGGGAGGGCTTAATCATAAAGGGGGCGGGTGACACCCCGCCCCTGTTCAACTCAGCTGAATTTATTCTCGTCGGCTCTGACCCGTACTATCTCTCCGAAAAATACGCGATGGTAATCGGCACTCTCGTAGTGTTTTCTGACTTCGTCGTTAAACTGCGAGGGATCGAAATCCTGTGAATACATCTTTCTGCACTCGAAGACGAGATCTGCCTCTTTAAACGAAGGCGCGGCGACAAGATCGGACGCGATCGCGTGCAGCGAGGTGTCGGCGAGCTTGTCAGCATCCCTTCCCGAGCGCGCGCCGCAGATGGTAAGGTCGCCGCGCCGCTCTTCGGGAAAAGACGAAAGCGTAAAAGAATCGGATTTGTTCATAAATCCGAAGGTGTAGCGGCTGGGGCGCACGACCACCTGCACAAAGGGGCGCGACCACATCGTGCCGATACTGCCCCAGGCAACCGTCATCGTGTTGAAACTCTCCATCGTACCGGCAGTCAGAAGAAACCAGCGCTCGCCGAAGAGTGTCAGGGGATTGACCCGAAGCTGTGAAAAATCAAGTTCTTTCATCTGTTCACCTCACATTTTGTATACTGCGTCAACGATACCGTACTCGATGCACTCCTGTGCGCTCATCCAGTAGTCGCGGTCGAAATCTTTCAGTATTCGCTCGAGCGGCTGCGAACAGTTGTCGGCGAGTATCTTCGCGGCGCTGTCTCTCGTCTTGAGAAGCTGCCGCGCCTGTATCTCGAGATCGCTCGCATTTCCGTAGATGTAGCCGATACTCGGCTGGTGAATCATGACCTCTCCCTTAGGGTAAATGAATCGCTTTCCCTTTACGCCGGCGGAAAGCAATATCGAGCCCATCGATGCGGCCAGACCCATGCAAACCGTCGAAACCGGCGATGAGATAAGGCTCATGGTATCGAGTATCGAATAGCCCGAGGTCACCACCCCGCCGGGGCTGTTGATGAAAAAAGTGATCTCTTCACCCGGTTTATCCGCCTCAAGATAGAGAAGCCGGCTCACAATCTCGCGTGCGGACGCGTCGTCAACCTGGCCCCACAGAAAAATTCTGCGCTGTTCGAGAAACTTTGTCTCGAACAGTTTTGTTACATCGTTCTTTTTATCATTCTGATCACAATCAGCCGAAAATGTTTTCATCGGTATCTCCTTTTATTGTCCGGCAGTTTTCCGCTTTTCCGAAAACCTGTTATTAATCCGAGTCGCGCATCCTGTCACTAAAGTTTTGTTTGCGCATTTTTTCCACTTTTTTTCGGCAAACTTTTCTTTTTTTACCATGACCGACATATTCGGAGTTAATTGTTACAGCGCGCAGCTGCCTGTATCCCCCCCCTTTTTTTATGGCCCGCAGGCACGGCGAAAGTCGGCGCACATGGTATTCGTATTTGTATAAACACCCGCCGAAGACCTAAAAAAATCTTGACTCGTGTACATTCGCCGCAACTATCAGCAGACGGGAGCCTTATCCCGCAAAGGAGCGGCATATGGAAAACAAAAAGATATACATCTTCGATTCTACCTTACGCGACGGCGCTCAGGCCGAAGGCATCTCTTTTTCAGTACAGGACAAGCTCAATATCGTTACAACGCTCGATGCGATGGGCATTGACTATATCGAAGCGGGCAACCCCGGTTCGAACCCGAAAGATCTCGAATTTTTCGCCGAAGTGCGAAAGCTGACGCTGAAACACGCGAAACTCGCGGCATTCGGAAGCACCCGCCGCCGCGACATAAAGGTTGTCGACGATCAGAACGTACAGTCGCTGCTCACCGCCGACACCGGCACCGTCGTCATCTTCGGCAAATCATGGGACCTTCACGTTAAAGACATTCTTCGCACCAGCCCCGAAGAGAACCTGGCGATGATTCGCGAGACGGTGGCCTTTTTCAAAGAGAAGGGCAAAGAGGTGATCTACGACGCGGAACACTTTTTTGACGGATACAAGGCGAATACGGAGTTCGCGCTCGCCACTCTCGGAGCGGCTGTCGCTGGCGGCGCCGACACCATTTGTCTGTGCGACACCAACGGCGGCATTTATCCCGACGAGGCCTTTGAGATCACAAAAGATGTCATTTCGAAGTACGACTCTGTAAAAATAGGTATGCACGCGCATGACGACAGCGGCATGGCGGTCGCCGCATCGGTTATGGCGGTAAACGCGGGCGCCGTGCAGGTACAGGGCACCTTTATCGGTTTCGGCGAGCGCTGCGGCAACGCCAATCTATCGGCGATCATACCCAACCTGCAGCTGAAGCGGGGCTATCAGTGCATTCCCGATGACAGGCTCAAAGAGCTGACACTCGCCTCGCGCAAGGTCGCTTCAATCGCGAATCTTCATCTGCCCGATTTTTATCCCTATGTCGGCCTTCGCGCCTTTGCCCATAAGGGGGGAATGCATATCGACGGCGTCAACAAGAACTCGCGCACCTTCGAACATGTCAGCCCCGAAAGCGTCGGTAATCAGCGCCGTTTTCTCATGTCAGAGGTCGCCGGCCGAAGTCTGCTTCTGTCGAAAATTCAGGAGATTGACCCCTCTGTCACAAAAGACGATCCGGTCACGAAAGAAATCGTCGACAAGCTCAAGCAGCTCGAGCACGAGGGATACC
>JAEWVL010000431.1 GCA_023396665.1 Spirochaetota bacterium | reverse complement strand
GTATAATGTCTGGGCGAAGGCCGGTAATCAGCAGGGGCAGCCCGCCTTTGATCGCGTTGATGCGTTCAATACTTGTTTCGTAGGGCATCGCACCGATCATGATAGGTGCGGTGAATTCATCGGCTCCCTTTTTCAGAAAGCGGCCCGGCACCGTTTCGTCGAAATTGCCGATTACGAAGCGGTATACAGGGCGCTGCTCGATATCCCCCATCATAAAAAAGCGCGCGATCTCGTCGATTGAGAGCAAGCCTTCGAAATTGCCGTCTGCGGATAGTACGGGCAGAATGGATAGTGTCTGGTTGTCGAGTATGCGCAGGGCGCTGAACACCGAGCCCTTGGTTGTTATCGATGGAATATCTCTGCGTGCGATCGATGCGGCCCGGGGTCTGATGTCGTTTTCAAGTGGCGGCAGGGGCAGGGCGGTGCTTTCAAAGACGAAGGTCGTCTGTTCGTTGACATTGCCGCAGCGAATCGCATGGTAGCTGTTATTGTTATCAATCTGGTTTTTCAAAAACGCGTAGGCAAAGGCCGAGCAAACCGAATCGGTGTCAGGGTTCCGGTGTCCGGTGACGAGAATTCGCTGTGCATTATTCGATTGATCCATTTTTGCCGCTCCCCTGTCGTATTAAGAGTGCTTTCTTGTATTTTTACGGGGGGATATTGATTCATCAAGCGAAAAAAACTCAACAGCGGTAATGAGCAGGAATTACTGGAATTACCACTTACAGCAAAATATAAACTGCAATAATTCCAGGGCAGTCCAGTTTTGTCATAATCCCTCGCATTATTCGGGACTTTATAGTCGGATTCAGTCCCGAAAAATGGCGGTACATCCATGTACCGCTGACAGTTTTCTGTTTATCAGCAAACTGTTTATATGTAAAAAAATACACTGATACATATTAACTTACTATTTTTTCATACATAAAAACCATATCTTCTGCAATTACTCCTGTTTTTATATACCCTGCTTTTTCATACAAATGATGATTTTTCACGCTATAGAACGGTGTGCCCAATATCCATCTCTTTTTCATAGGAAATAATGTCTCCATAAGCAGTATTGCTTTATACCCATAACCGTTTCCTTGATATTGTGGAAAAATACAAAAATCTTCAAGTTCTATTGTTGTTTCATCAATGTCATGCAACCAAAAACTACCCACTGTTTTTTCGTCCTTAAATATCATGTAATAGTAAAATTCCTTAATCAATTTTTTAACTTGTTCAATATCACTATACCAATCTCCATAATACCATTTGGGTCCTTCTCCATTTTTCCATGGACCAAAACTATTTCTTTCATCATCAAATGCCAGAACATTGATTTTACTAATTATTTCAGCATCTTCTAATGTAGCCGGGACTAGTTTCATTATAATTCCCTTTCTCCCAATATATAGCTTTTTGGAAATTCCTCTGATTAAGGACTCACCTGACACACCATAATCCATTGATGTTAATTGCAAAGAGGAATTTATGATCAGATATAACCCATTCAACGTAAAAACGGTTAAACTTCATAACCGTTGAGATCCTTTTCTTTTCCAATCAACATATAAATGCCGTAAAGTAAAAAGACGACTGCCCAGATCATCAGCGCGAAGTCGCTCAGCATGCCCAGGAATTTTAAACCGATATATTCTGCGGGACGCATGCCAATAAAAAACCCGAAGAGTATAAAAAGCAGTGCGAATACCTTCGTGATTTTACCGTTGATAATATTATTGTAGAACATGCAGACTCCCAGGCAAATTATCCATACGGAGTGCGAAAGTGGGGCGATTGTTTCGCCGAATCCGTTACCGGCATAGATGTTGAACGCAGAGAAAATTTTCAGCAACAGCGGATCCTTCGTTACGACATATTCTGCGGAAAGTGCATCGGCAAGCAGAACCCATCGCATAATTCCGATCGTATAAGAAAAGGCGGCAATGATACCGAAGCATGTGCCTATTTTCGAGAGTACCGGCCGTGTTTTGCCGAAACATACGTGAAAAAGGATCGCTGTTGGCGCAATCATTATCGATCCGGCCGCAAAAATGAACCATATCAATTTTATCCAGGGCATTCTGTATTGGTATAAGGCAAACACTGTTTCTAAGGGTGCTCCTTCCCATTCAAAGCTCGACTGTAGGTGTGATTGACTGATAATCACGAGGATTACTGATAAAATTGCCAGGAAGCCCGCTGTCTTGTTATAAGATTGTAATTTTACACTTTTCATAGTATACTCCGTTTTTGTATTTATCAAAAATTATAAACTGCAAAAAATTTGGCGGTGATTAGATTTTCATTTTCGGTCAATGGTGAGTGTGCGGCATCTGCGAGAAGTCTCTCGTACCTTGCCTGTGCGATCAGCATGACTGATTCAGTTGCGAAAAAAAGAATCGTCGGTTCGATAAACACATCGTGCAAACCCGCTTCGGCGCTGTATCTGGAAAAATTTATCGTTTCGTATTTCACGCTGTGATAAGCCTGCGCGTACTCATTATCCATAAGTGTAATCCCTGCTTCGATCTGCAGAACCAGATTGTCGAGCAGGGGATATCCGCTGACAATTCTTGGAGAATACAAGAAGGCGTTAAATCTCTTGTCAGGCCTGCCGCTGCCGTAATC
>JAEWVL010000342.1 GCA_023396665.1 Spirochaetota bacterium | reverse complement strand
TGCGCTGATTCCGGACTCATAATCGGCAAAAGGGGAAAAACCCTCGAATCGATTCAGTTTCTGCTCAATCTCATCGTCAATCAGCAGAATGGAACCGACAAGAAGATCATACTCGACATAGAGGGCTATCGCTCCAAACGCGAACGGGCGCTGAAAAACATGTCAAAAGAGGTCGCCGCAAAGGTGGCTCGCTCCGGAAAACCCATCACGCTTGAACCGATGAATCCCTTCGAGCGCAGGCTTGTTCATCTTACACTGCAGAATGACAACAGGGTCATGACCCGCAGCGAAGGACAGGGGATCTACCGAAAAGTTAAAGTTTTTCCGAAACGCTGATGTTATCCGAGACAATATGTGCCCCCGCAAGCGCTCCTTTCCATTCGGCAATTGCGTTAATACGCATAAGCGGCGGCGGGGCGCTTTCATTCGCCCGCAGCTTCTTTTCTCGGCATACGGCTTTGTGTCATGCCACGGCGATACACGGTGTCATTGCCGATCAAAACGGCAATGTCATCGACGATGTGGTATTGACCTGGTTCGAATCCCCCCGTTCTTACACCGGACAGGATCTCGTCGAGATTTCCTGCCACGGAAACCCCCTCATCGTTCAGAAAATAATCACACTCGCCTGCGAATCCGGCTGCGCCAGATACGCGCTGCCCGGCGAATTCACACAACGCGCATTTCTCAACGGCAAGATCGATCTTACCGCCGCCGAGGCCGTCAACCAGATCATCAGCGCGCGCAGTGCCTGGGAAATCGATTCCGCACTGGCGCAGATGCACGGCTTGCTTCGAAAAAAAATCGAATCACTCCGAGACAGGCTGATCACCGCCAGGGCAGATATCGAAGCTGGAATAGATTTTTCCACAGAGGATATCGCCTTCGTCAGCCGTGACATCTTGCGTCGTCTGATTCTCGATCTCGGCGAAGAAATACGCGAGATTGCGGCGCGTTGCCGTGCGGGTGAGCGGATTCGGCAGGGCATAGATCTCGCAATAATCGGCAAACCTAACTCGGGAAAATCCAGTCTGCTAAATCTGCTGATCAACAAAGAGCGTGCGATCGTCTCAGATATTCCCGGAACAACAAGGGATGTAATAATAGAATCGATGCAGATTGACGGTGTTCGCCTGAATATAATGGATACGGCGGGAATACGCCCCACTGCCGATGCGATTGAGCAAATCGGTATAGAAAAATCAAAACAGTCGCTCGCGGGAGCGCACATCGTGCTTTTGCTTTTCGACAATTCGACCGGTTATACCGATCTGGACCGGCAAATCGCCGAATTGGCCGATGCGGAAAAATGTATCGGTGTTCTGAACAAGTCTGATTGTCCGGCTGCGGGCGGCTTCGGTGAGGCTGCCGGGCGTTTCGGCGAACTCGTCGCGATTTCGGCGAAACTCGGTACGAATTTCTCCGCACTCGAAAATCGCATTCGCGAAAAAATGAGATCTTCCCTTCCTTCGGGTGAATATTCCTATCTTGCCGATGCCCGAATTATTATGTTACTTGAAAAGGGGGCCGCGTTTTGCCTGGATGCGGCCGCATCGATCGACGCAGAGGTGCCTGACGAGATTGTTGCGCTTGAATTTGACCGTGTCATCGAAACACTTGAGTCCATTACCGGCAGAATAGTGCCCGACGACGTGCTTGGTTCGATTTTCTCGCGTTTTTGTGTCGGCAAATAAGGAGTTGCAGATGAACCCGTATTCGGAAATTTTTCAGCAAAATGCCCGCAGAAAAAAGGGATATCTCCGCTTTACTGCTCTTGTTTTTTCACTGCTTTTGCTTTGCCTGTTATTTTATTCCTGTGATGATGATAAGCGAAACGATTATCTGACACCTGAAAATTCCTGGACCTCGACAGAAAATGCCCGCGACTATTGTATTGAAATATGTTCAGATAGCGATTTGAAATACAGTGAGAGTGCCGGGGCTAATCTGTTCAGTGTCAGCCTCAAAAGAGCGAGTGCTGACGTCCCGCGGATTCTTGTTGTCGGCGGTATTCACGGCAATGAGCAGCTTTCTGTCTATATCACGCTCAAAATGATCGAGAGAGCCGCAGAAGAAAGCGATTTCGGCACCGGGCTTGAGATAGTTTTTTATCCGGTCATGAATCCTCACGGCCTTGATGCTAATGAACGGTATACGAAAAACGGCGTCGACCTGAACAGAAATTTCCCTTTTACCTGGCAACACACAGATGTGTCCGGAGAGACTCCCCTGAGCGAAGTCGAATCGCAGCATATCGCCGCTGAGGCGGATTATCTGTATTCGCTTTTGATCAGTTTTCATACCGGAGCTTTCTGCATTTCGACTCTTTGGGATTATGCCGGAACCCGGAATTCGGGGGGAACGCCCCAGTCATATACATTAGAAGAATTCATTTCGCTCTATTGTCCGGCGTATTCGCTCATCAAACAAAGCGGTGACAGCTATGCGCAGCTTGTGCAAAAGGCCGGAGGGGCCGGCTTCACATCGATAGAAGGTTTTGACTGGTATCCCGTGTATGGCAGTATTGGAGACTGGTATTACTACAATTACGGCACAGTGGCGCATACAATAGAACTCGACATGCGACAGGGCGTAAGCGACCTGAGCTCGTCGCAACTTGAGCGTGTATGGGGCTATCATAAAGAAGCCCTTTCATCCCTTATCACTGTATGTGAAGGGGGGATACATATTCAGCCCACTGCAGCAATCAAAGCGGGAACAAAAGTTCTCGCCGAAAAAATATCCCGCGTACAGTCCGAGCCGAAAGATCCGCTTCCCTTTACTCCTTTTTCGTTTGTACGGGAATCCGGCTACTGTCACATTCTCGTGCCCGCCGGAGAGTATACACTCACGTATATCGATCCCGATGACGAATCACAGAGCTACGGCAGCGCCAGTGCCCTGTAGCTTCAATCTTCGTTGTTCAGCGGATCAATAATCCGTTTCCGGAGGAAAGGTGTAATTCCGGTTTAGTGCCGTGCATTGGCATCAGAACACTAAACCGGAGAATTATCTCATAACAATTGATAAGCCCGAATAATCGGCATCGGCAATGATCATAACCCCGTTTTCATTGGAACTATTCGAGGTGAGAGTTGCCATGATGTGTTAATCGAGATTTCAATAACTATTTCAAGGGCTTGTGACAGAACCACCAGTCGAAGCATTCGAGTGATTTGTCTTTCAGTCGTTCTTCTGCAAGTTTTACGCTGTTCGCAGGTGGAACGATGATCCTGTCTTTGATAAGCTCGTTATCGGGCCAACCGGCCGGCACAGCACCCTGTGCGTCTGAAACCTGCAAAGCCTTAACCGCACGCACAACCTCATCCATATTACGTCCGATTTCCTGCGGGTAATACATGATCAGACGAATCTTGCCTTCAGGGTCAACGATGAATACCGCGCGAACGGTGTTTGTGCCCTTACCGGGATGAAGCATGCCGAGTTTCATGGCAACCGCGTCATTTGCCGCAACAATGGGAAACTTGATTTCTATGCCGAGTTTTTCCTTGATCCACTCGACCCATTTTATATGCGAAAAAATCTGGTCAACGGACATTCCGATTAATTTGCATTTCAGTTTTTCAAACTCATCAAATCGTTTCTGAAAAGCGACGAACTCGGTGGTGCAAACAGGCGTGAAATCTGCCGGATGGCTGAAAAGAATAAACCAGGAGCCTTTAAGATCGCCGGGAATGTTCATCGGTCCGTGAGTTGTTTGTACGGAAAGATCGGGAAAAGTGTCTCCGAGAAGCGGCATTGATACGTGTTGTTCCATTTTGTCCTCCAATCATTAATCTTACCGTTATAAAACGGTAGCACTATCCGATCAGAACTGTAAGAAGCGGGCGCATGAGTGTAGTATACTCACTTTTTACAGAAAATTATTTTTTCATGCGAAAAAGCGGCTTAAATCTCTGATCTGCAAAGACAATAGATTGAATCTGACTTGTTGTCAAGTAAATAATAATGATAATCATTATTATTTAGTTTTTTTTCCAAACAAACTGAAATGAGAATTATTCCGATGAAAAAGAGCTGAGAATTCTGGTTCTAACTATTATTGGGTCTCTGAAGTTGTTTTAATGTACTGATGTATTACAGGCTTTTGTTCCTTGCAAAAGTAACGATATGAGAGGTTTACTTGCGGTTTAGGTAATGGTTCGACAAGCTCACCACAAGAAAGACGAAAGGGGCGGGCGCCCCTTAAATCTATTTTTTCGTTTTTTTCATCATTTCGACCATCGTTGCATAAATGGGTTTCGGTTGAAGATCTTTATCGAAGGGACAGGCCGATCCATAGCCCGGAAAAGCTCTCGGTATCCAGCTGTATTTATCGCTGTATCCCCACAGAATAAAGCTGCCGGTGTTACTTTCGTTCAGTGCCGCACTCATCAGTTTTGAATAAATATCAGACTGTATTGCCTCCTTTTCGGCTGTGATCGGCATGGCGATTCTAACGTCGATTTCTGTAAAGGTGACAGTAACGCCGATTTCGTTATAACGGCGTATATTGTTCAGCAGCGCTTCTTCGTCGAGGGGATTGGCAATCAGGTGCAGCTGAAAACCCACCGCATCGATGGGAACGCCTCTTTGCTTCATGCCCTTTACCAGTTCGAAAAAGGCGTCCCCTTTCGGGGTTCCCATATACTCGTTATTGAAATCGTTCATAATCAGAACCGCGTCGGGATCAGCCTCCCTGGCAGTTTGAAAGGCAATATCGATGTAATCGGCTCCGATATAGCGATACCAGAAAGTCTCCCGCATGGAGCCGTCCTCATTGATCGGCTCATTGACAATTTCATATTCGGCGATTCTCCCTTTGTAGCGCTTCATCACGGTTGTAATCTGCTCGCACATCAGTGCAAGCGCTTCATCGCGGCCTTTATTCGAACTCACATAGCCTGGGCATTGCTCGTGCCACACGAAGACATGACCTTTGATCTTCATTTTGTTTTTTTCCGCGAAATCGACCATGTTGTCAAGATCGGGCCAGTTCCAGAAATCTTTCTTGGGTCGAAGATTGACCCATTTCATCGTGTCTTCGGGAACAATCATGTTGAAGTTCTCGCGTATAAATTTTGCCGTTTTGGGATCCAGTATATCCCCCGCCTTCACCGCAACGCCGAAGTCAATGCCGGCCTTACGTGCTACAGCAGCCGGTTTTTGCGAAACGCAGCCCGCAAGAGCGGCCATAACAGTAATCAATGACAGAACTATCATCGTTTTTTTCATGGTAGATCAAATCCTCCGCTTTGTTATTGTTCACATTCCCTGACACAATCGGACTGTTCTTCCGATGCTTCATCAAGACACGATTCTTTTTCATCGCTTCCGGCGGGATACTTCTCCGAACAGTACTTCAATTGCGCTTCATAATCCACCGAGCAGGCGCTTTTGCACTGTGCGACTGCTTCGCTGTCAGCATCATCCTCGCATCCCCCCGCAGTAAAAGCAAATAATAATAGCGTAAAAATCGCAAGCTGTTTCATGGTTTCATTCTCCTGAAAATTTGACTTACAAGTGAAAGTGTATCAAGTAAACACATAAAAGTTAGTTGTGTTTATGCGGCAAGTCTGATACAAAAAAAAGCGGTTTTTTCAGTAAATTACGTATTCACGACAAGAGCAGAGCTGTATGTCTGCAAGGGGGGGGATATGGATCTGCGGCAGTTTGAATTTACCGAAGATATAATAGATCGATTCAGGGAAGATCGTCGTATTCCCGTAAATTTCTATAATAAAAACGGACAAATCCTCATCAACAGAAAGCAGGATGCTTCCGTTCATGAGATCAATGCGCTTTTAAAATTCCAGTCCTCGGGAATTTTTTATAATCACGATGATTACGATCTGATGACGGGAAAAGTGAAGCAAACGCGAGGCGCACAGCCGCAGACCGAGGGGTCTGGTGTGCAGAAAAAACGTTCAGTTCCCGCAGGATTAAGTGATACCAGGCTGCTAAGCCGTCGTTTTGCCGAGGAAATGACATCGCTTACGAGCGATATTTTTGAGCGCCTTAAACAGGAAACGATGGATTCGGTGATGATGCGTTCCGCGAATAAGGCCTTGCTTCGTTTCTTCGACGATTTTTCCGGACAGGCCGATGCCATGGTCGGTCTTATCAATATACTCGAGCTGATGAATTCATCGGAAGCGCAAATCGAGATTGAGTTGGGAGTCAAGCGCACGGTTGTGGCGATGGCGCTCCGCACCAGGGGGATGCTTGCACAGACACAGACAGAGCGCGAGCGTATCCGTGAAGATGTAGGCTCTGTCATGATGGCGGCTCTTCTGTGTGATATCGCTTTTTTGCGAATGAATCTTCCGCAGGACCGCGAGTTCTCCGCCGAGGAATATTCGCGTATGCGACTGCATCCGCTCATCTCCTATTTGATGTGTGCCGGTGAAGAGGCTCTGTCGCAGCGGGTTAAGTCTCTCGTGCTATTTCATCATCTTCGGCGCAAGGGTTCGGCGAACAATTATCCCCCCCTTGAAACAATCACCGCAGAACTTGAAAAAAGAAAAGCCCGCATGAGCGATGCGATGCAGCAGCTGCATAGCATTTCCACGGAGCACTGTTATTTCAGCGAATCGGGCATCATCAGCATTGCGAGCAAGTTCGCCTATCTGACGAGCACATTCGTGCATAAACCGGCACTGAGGCCGGTAGATGCGGTCAGAGAACTGGTAAACGGCGCAAATTTCAGTTATTCCTACCAGTCAGTTCGCGAATTTCTCGATTATTCGGCGATAAGTCTATGCGACAATCAGCAAATAATCCGTCAGGGTGATTTGCTGGTCATTGAGGTTCGCAATGCCACGGGGGAGAGTTCCTATGAGCTGGCCGTCGTGTTGCAGAGCGATCGTTTTCAGAGCCGTCCGACAATCAGGCGGGCGGCATTTATCCGTGCCCGAATAACAGCGGTACCGAAGTGCAATTTCGAGAGTTTCGATTTTGATAATGCCCTTATCGACAAACGAGCCGCCGAATATGACCTTAATCGTGATATGAGCAGGGCGATTGTCTTTATTTTCGATCCCGTCTTTCATCCGCTTGAATATATGAAGGCCAGGGACTGCGCGGCGGCGCTTCTGTAATTCTGCATATATTTGCTTGCTTTGCCGGGACCGGTGATTATCTTGGTCTTCTTCTGTTTCTTGCAGCGGTTTTTTAGCATACATGTTAGTTGACGCATTAATTTTGATGGTATCGAGAGGAAACGATGGATAAACTGAAAGAACGGGCTCTTGCCTACCACAGTACTCCGGTACCCGGTAAAATCAGCGTGGTTGCAACGAAACCATGCATCACATCCGATGATCTATCCCTGGCCTATACTCCGGGTGTCGCAAAGCCGGTGCTTGAAATCGCTGATAATCCTTCCGCAGTCTGGGACTACACCTCAAGAGGAAACCTTGTCGCCGTCGTTTCAAACGGAACCGCCATATTGGGCCTCGGTGATCGCGGCGCTCTTGCCTCCAAGCCGGTCATGGAGGGGAAGGGGATACTCTTCAAACGATTTGCGGATATCGATGTTTTCGACATAGAACTGGATACCAAGGACTCGGAAAAGATAATTGAAACGGTTAAGCTGATGGAGCCGACCTTCGGCGGCATCAATCTCGAAGATATCAAGGGCCCGGAGTGTTTTTATATCGAACGGCGCCTTAAGGAGATTTGTTCTATTCCGGTGTTTCATGATGATCAGCACGGTACTGCCGTTATTTCAGGTGCGGGTCTGATAAATTATATCGAGATTAGCGGCAAACGCATCGAAGACATCGTCGTTGTCTTCAACGGAGCGGGTGCTGCGGGCATCTCCTGCGCGAAATTTTTCATACAGCTTGGCGTTAAAAAAAACAATATTCTCATGTTCAACAGCAAGGGCCTTATTCACGAATCCAATCCCCGTGTCAACGAACAGCAACGCGAGTTTCTCTGTCCGACACATTTTGCATCACTTGCCGAAGCTATGGCCGGTGCTGATGTGTTCATGGGGCTTTCGGTGAAAGATTGTGTCACTCCCGATATGATACGTTCCATGGCCGCAACACCGGCCGTTTTCGCCATGGCGAACCCCGATCCAGAAATCGAATACGAGCTTGCCGTTTCTGCCCGTCCCGATCTGATTATGGCCACGGGCAGAAGCGATTATCCGAATCAGATCAACAATGTACTCGGCTTTCCCTGCATCTTCCGCGGTGCGCTCGATGTCCGCGCGCGTTCGATAAGCGACAACATGAAGCTCGCCGCAGCTAAATCGCTTGCGATGCTTGCACGAGAAGAGGTTCCCGAAGAGGTAAGCAGGGCCTATGGCGGCGCATCATTCAGTTTCGGGCCGCATTACATCGTGCCGAAACCATTCGATCCTCGGGTCATCGAGTGGGAGGCGCCGGCAGTCGCACGCGCCGCCTGCGAAGAGGGCCTGGCGCAAAAGGCTATCAGCGACTGGGACGCTTATCGGCTGCAGCTTCGCAAGCGCATGAGCAAATACACGATAAACAACTGAGGCCGCTCGCAAAATCCATTAATTCTTTGCGTTTATCGTCACAAACCCGCGCTTTTCCAGGAGGACTCATGACAGATATCGTTTCTATCGATGTTGAAAGTTGCGCCCTGATACTCATTGATATGCAGACTGCTATCATGCAGGCGATGGATCCCTCCCGCAAAGAACAGCTGCTGTCGAAAACGCTGCAGTTGTTGCAAGCGGCGGGTGAGATGGCATTGCCAATGATCTGCACAGAACAAAATCCGCTAAAATTGGGCGCGACCATGCCTGAGCTGTGCGAGCATCTTTCGAAAGCACCGCTTATTGCCAAAATGCATTTTGACGCATGTTTCGAGAGCGCTTTCACGGAGCATCTTGATATGCTTGCCGAAAAAAAAGTACGATCGCTGATCGTTGCGGGAATCGAGACACATGTTTGTGTGCTGATGACTGCGATGTCTCTGCGACTCCGGGGATTTTCTGTTTTCGTCCCTTACGATTGTGTATGTTCCAGAAAGGGAGGAGATGCGGATCAGGCTTTACTCTACATGCTGCAAAACGGCATTCATGTTCTGCCGCTTGAATCGCTTCTGTTTTCGTTATTGCGCTGTGCCGGCAGTGATACTTTTCGGAAAGTTTTGCGTGTGATCAGGTGAGAGGATTCGCGCTTATTTTTTGCCGCTTATAAAAAGATGCATATGAGAACAAAAAAAGGCGACCCCGGGGATCGCCTTTTCTTTTTACACAAAAATGCATTATTCCTTATGCTTGGTCCATTCTCCCTTGATCAGGCCGCAGGTGGTCTTGAAAGTCGCATCTTTTGCCACTTTTTCCAGTGAGTTGTCATCTTCCCCGTAATAAAAGAAAGTGATATAGGCGTCTTCTTTGCCCCAGACACACTTGCCGGCAAGCTCTTCGGTCGGTATTGCAGTGACTTCTTCTTTTTCACCAAAGAATTCAACGATAGTATTGAGTGCGTCAGTTGCCATGTCTACGGGTACATTGGTGCATGTGTACAATTTTGATTCTGTTTTATAACTTGTGCGCTCCACATCGGCATCCAGCTCTTCAATTTCCGAAAGCAGGTTTTCTCCCTCATCTGATTCATCATCGCATGCGCTTATCATCAGAAACATGGTGCAGAGCAGTACGAGAATAACAGCGAATTTCGTCTTCATTTCATTTACCTCTTGTTGTAATTTATCGCCCGTCAGTTAGAAAGCATGATGATCGCTTCAATGGCTTGCTCTCAGACAGACTTTGCTGCTTTATCTGGACGGTAAACAAGCAAAATACAAGCCAAAAGTCCCACAGCCGCAACGATCATACTACACTATAAATAAGCTCATTACGACTAATCTTCAAGCAAAAAAATACGATTTGTTCAGTGAAAGTCATTAAGTCAGATTAGTAACTTAACAATTTTCCGTTTCTGTGAGATAAAAAAACGCCTTTCAGCAAAAAAGATAAAAACGTCGTATAAGCGTGTTGTTACAATCGTTCACTGTTGCAAATTTGATATAGTAAATCTCTAAAAATGAAGCGATCTCAGAAGTTCAGCTTGTCTTCTCCGATAAGGGAGAAACCGGCTGCGACAAGCGCTTTTTCTGTAGCCGCGACATCTTCAGATTCGACACACATAATCGCGTTTTTGCCCGGTTCTATAACGAAGGCACAAGCGTCAGTTACGTTGATACCCGCTTTTTCGAGCTGATCAAAAAGAGCGAATATTCCACCCGGCCGGTCTTCGATCTGAGCCGCGGCGACATTTTTAATCGCGCAGGCAAAGCCGGCCTCTTTCAGTACCGATTCGCATTTCGTTGTGTCGCTGACCAGCATTTTCATGAGACCGAAGTCGGTTCGATCCTGCACGTTAAACGCGCGTATGTTGATTCCGGTTTTTGCGAGAACCTCGGTCACGGCCCGAAGTCTTCCTTTTTTATTATCGATAAAAATACTCACTTCTCGAAGCATGCGATACTCCTTGGATTAAGCGTTATGCGTAATAAATATCATTGTGCGGCCTTCCCGTCGTGATGCGTAAACAGGTTCAGATTTTCGTACGATTGTCGATTACCCGTACCGCTTTTCCCTCAGAAACCGGAAGGCTGCCCGGTTCGTGCAA
>JAEWVL010000310.1 GCA_023396665.1 Spirochaetota bacterium | reverse complement strand
AGGTATGATATTTCAGCTGAGCCTTATTGAGAGGATCGTTCACCGTTGAACCCTGGAAATCTCTCATATAGGTACCGTAAATTGAGAAATACTCCTCTTTTACGATTTTCTCGCCTGAAACTTCTGTTACGAAGCGTTCGTACAGAATATCGTCAGCCGTACCCCATGTTTTGTCATTTCCCGGTTTAGTAAAAACTGTCTTTGTTGTTACATTTCCGCTTACTTCATAGGTCACAACTTTCTCAACTTGATCGTCTTCAACAGTCTTCCAGTCACCATCGGCACCGGGAGCATTATAGATCATTTCTTTTACAGGATCCATTTCTCCATTGAGGGTGATCCAGGTGTAATTGATCTGGTTGTAATCTTCGTCAGTCCACTCGGGATCGCCGTCCTGAACAAGAACGTCTCCCTGAATGTAACCTTCTGCACGACCGGAAATTTTTCCGCTGATGTCGAATTTACCTTCAAATTCGCTCAGAAGTTCACCGTCGATCATCATTTCACCGTCGTCGTACTCTTCAAAATAGAACCATACTTTGATAAAACTCTTGTTTTCAGAGTTTGTATAAGCATCGGCCTCAACACGAACTTTTCCAGCCACCTTTCCGGTGATGGTTAGTCCCTGTGCGTCAACATCGGTATTGTCGATTACTTCTTCTATACGCTTTTTCGCTTCTTTGAAGAACTCTTTCTGATCAGAAGGAAGACCAAGATCAGCACCGGTCAGATTACCTTCCATGTCAAAGTTCTGTCCTTCCATTGAGTAAGTACCACCGTTTATGGAACCCGCTGCACTTATAGTAAGATCGACAGTGATGGATTTCTTTGGAAGCTCAGGACGTTCAAAAGTTTCAACATAGGCGTTTGTGCCCTCATACGAGTAATTCTCATACTTGCTTTTGAATTTCTCGTCATTATAATATTCAACTTTCTTAAGCGTATCGTCACTGTTGTATTCGTATTTCTTGATTGTAACGTACCAGTCCCAATCATAGAGCTCGTGGCTCCAGAAACGCTCGTGAATTTCCTCTTCGGACACATTGTCACCTTCATAAGTGAAATATGTGTATTTCACTTCAAATTCGCCATGTTTGTCGCCGTAACAATGCTCTTCGGATATTTTATCGCCCTCATATTTATACGTAACGAGACCGACATCTGTGTCTTCGCCATAGCCGAGATACTTGACTTTCTGACTAAGCTTGTCGCCGTCATACTGGGCAACGAGTTTATAGCGCTTGTTGAGCTCATAAGCATTTGTAAAATCGAGGAAACGACCGCCAGTAGTTGTTGCTGTTTCTATGATACCGTTAGTCGTGGAAGTGTCATTATAGGTGATAGTTTCAGTAAGAGAACCGCTATTATCGTAAACTTTCTCTGTAAGCAGAATATTGCCGTCATAAGTATACTCTGAACCGGCGCCACTGCCGTTATTGGCTCTCACAGACGCCAGATTCTCACCATCACCCGACCAGGTATATTTCTTGGTATCAACAGCATTACCGTCTTCGTCGCTGATAGTTTCGGTGTCTTTACGGCCAAGGCTGTCAAGGGTGAACTCGCTCTGCAGATCGAACGCGTCGTCTTCGGTAAACCACTCGCCGTCACTGCCGGGGCCAACGAAATGCTTGCTTGTTGACAGATTTTTACCCTCATAATAGAAAAGCGTATACTCGCTCACCACATCGTCGCCGCTGAACCACTGATCATCCGCGCCCTTGCCGCTATACGCGATGGCGATTTTTTCTCTTTCGAATACATCATCAGCCTTATACCAGTGATCCTGTACAAAATGATTGCTCTTGTAATTCACTTCGCGCATCGAATTGGTTGTAGGTATACGGTAGTGAACCACGGCCGAATCTTTCATGCCGTCTTTATAGGCATATACTTTCACCTTCGTCAGAAAATCGATGGTGAGTTTTTCACCTTCAACAGCACTGTCGCTTGTCGTCGGATCGCTGCCATCAATCGTATAACGGAATGTCGCCCCTTTCGTTGCCGAACTGAATGTTATCTCATAGTTGGTATCCGGGGTTACCGTTACATATGGATTGTCCACTTTACGCGTTATTTCACCGTCAAAACACCCTTCACAACCCGCAAGAAAGAGTGCAATGATGGAGAAATACATGAATAACTGCATTATTCTCTTCATAATAAATCCTCCAATTTAGAAAGCTACGTTAATTATTACAAATGCAAGGGGGAAATCGGACAAAAAAGTGCTGATTAGTCGACGAAAGATAGAAAAAAAGACCGTTACGGTCTCAAATAAAACAAAAACAAAAATAACAAAACAAATAATTATATTTGCGTAGTTAATAATCGGAAACTAATATCGATTCAACTTTTCCGGAGAACAAGCGTCAATCGGTGAATTCCAATTCGACACGGCGATTACGAGCCCGCCCCTCTTCGGTATCGTTGGTGTCAACAGGAGCGTCCGCTCCTTTTCCCCTGACTGAAATGCGTTCGGCGTTTACGCCACGAGCGGTAAGGTAGGCAGCCACAGAGCGGGCGCGTTCAACGGAAAGCCTGTCGTTTATATCATCAGTACCGGAGTTATCTGTATGACCCGTTATCACCAGTTTCTTGGTTGGAACGCTTTGCATGTAGTCGGCGACCTCATTCAGGTAGGGATACGATACTCTGAGAATAACCGCACTGCCAGTTTCGAATTGCAGCGAACGCGCCACCACTTCGGGTCGAACATCAACCGGCTGCACAGTCTCAACAGGCAGCGGGCGTGAAACCTGTGCGCTGTACTCATATACCGAATTGGAATTGGAAACCAGATGATTGAAGTAAACGCTTCCGTTTGACGCAACATGGGGAACATTGCCGTTTCTGAACGAGTTCATCTCGTTCATATTGGCCCGTGACAAAACACGCGCCCGGGAGCCTTCATAGGACAACTGCCCGGAATACACATCAAAACCGCCGACTCCGGCGTAACCGTTCGAGGAAAAATACAGCGTCTTCTTGTCGCCCGACAGTGAAACCGCAGCTTCATCGTAAGAGGTGTTCACCCCGTCAAGCGCTTTGACATCCCAGGACATATCACCGCTACGCGTTGCGTAACATACATCGAGATTTTTTGTGAAGCGGTCACTTACCATGAACAGATTGGCACCCGCGGCAAAAACTGGCGATGCGTTACGTTTTCCCTGATTAAGAGAAGAAGGCTTTTGCCATCGTGAATAATAGCTGCCCTCTTTTCTTGAAACGAGAATTTCGGAATAGTTTCCCTTTTGAAAAGATGCCGCGACCAATGAGAGATCATCGGAGAAGGATATCGATAATGCTTTCGAATAATCTTTTTTTTCGGGCAATGAAGGAACCGTGGTGAAGCCCTTTTCTTTCGCTGAATAGGCGAAAAGTCGTCTATCGATAGTATCATAACCGAGAACGATATCAGATCCGGGCACGATGCCGAGAATGCGCTTTCCCGTACCCCACTCTGTTTTTTTTGAAGACGGATAGGCTTGCGCCTCAGCATTCTTTTTGATGATCGCCATCTTGTCGGAAAGAGTTTTATATTCTTTTGCGTCAACTTTGTACAGTGATCGATAAAGCGAAAGTTCCTGAGAAGCGCGATCGTACTGCGACTGCAGGGTGAGCGTCATTATGTAGATATAATGAATTTCCTTGGATTTGCTCTGTTTCAGGTAAAGCGAACAATTTTGCGAAGCCGCACTGAAATCTTCTATCGCATACTGCATCTTGATTATCTGCTCGAGCAGATCAAGATTTTTGGGATCACGTTCGAACATCGTCTGAAGAATTTTGCAGTCTTCGGCATACGTGGCGGATGAATGCTCACGATACTCATGCACCCCGGCGGTCAAAAACAGGGGAATGAACAATGTTACTATAATGAGTTTTCTCTTTAAAAGCATAGTTCCATCCCCACCCAGAGAAAAAATGGAAGATCGGATACCAGGGTATCGCTCTTACCATACTCGGTAATGACATTGCCATCACTCATGCCGCTCAGGCCGGCAATGTTATACATATTCCAGGCCTCGACATAGAGGCGCATATTGTCGTCAAAATAGAAATTGACCTTGCCGTCAAGACGGTGATGCAGCGACCGGCGCTCAGAATTCTTCTCATCGGCAAGCGCATCGTCAGGCGTATAGGGCAAGGCGGAATACAGGTTGAATGCGAGAGACGGCTCCCAACGACGCAGACGCTTGGCTCCGTACACTCTGAAAATGTGATTCTGACTGAACTCAGATTCAAAGGAGCGGTCGTAAGCGTTCGATCGCTCGGTTCTGGAAAGCGAATAGCTGACCCAACCGTAGTATTTTTTATAATAGCCCTTAAGATACAATTCTATACCCATGTTGGTTCCGTCGAGTTCCTCGGCGAAAGGATGAACCTGCATGAATTTCCGGTACGAATCCTCTTCTGCTGAGAACATGATACCGGGATTAAGATTGTCGAAAACTGAATAGTACAGCTCTGTCTGTAAAAAGATGGAAGGCAGTACCATCGTCTTGTTACCGATGGAAGTATTGATAGCACTGGCCGCCTTGAAATCTTTTACCGATCTGCCCGAGCCGGAATCATCCTCTTCGCCGTCTTCACCTTCGTCGCCGCCACCGCCGCCTGAATCGGAATTATTCAACTGCATGAAGTAATACATATCGGGCTGGGCGTTCGCACGGGAATGAACGATGTAAAAATCGGAAATACTGTTATAGTGATAGCCGGCCTCTGCCTTATAGGAAATCAGATGATCGGTAATGACCCCATTATATTCGTAACGCGCACCAATCTCGCCCCAGAACTTCGGAAATTCGGCGAGTACATTAGCAAAGAGCGCAGCATTGAGACCTTCAATCGGAAATTTTGATGTCGCATTATCGGAGGATTTGTCAAACAGATCACCGCCGGCCAAAGATGCGAAATCGACGTTACCCTCGATACC
>JAEWVL010000250.1 GCA_023396665.1 Spirochaetota bacterium | reverse complement strand
TGTTATATCGAAGAGGGCGCTTTTCACTCGTTTCCCTATCTGCATATCATTGTCGTCGCGAAAACAGCACGGGGAAAAGGCTGCGGAACAATGATGATGGAAGCGTTTGAGAAGATGATATTTCAGAAAAAGGACAAGATATTTCTCGTGGTGGCCGATTTTAATGGCGCCGCAAAAAAGTTTTATATTGAGCGGGGATACGTACAGACCGGCGAAATTCCCGGCCTGTACCGGGATGGTATAACGGAATATCTGATGATGAAATGCAAGGCGACACCGCAATCATAACACCGGGAGGGACTCGATCACCGTTGTACACATTGAAAGAATAATATATTGCGGAGAATAACTTGAATCAGTCAATTGTACATATCGCTCTCGTCGTGCGGGATTACGATGAGGCGATCGATTTTTTTGTCGGCAAGCTGAATTTTGTTCTCATTGAAAACAGCTATCAGGCGGAGCAGGACAAGCGATGGGTGGTGGTGGCCCCGCCCGGCGGCAGGGGAACGACATTGCTTCTGGCGAAAGCCTCGAAGCCAGAACAGCAGGCCTGCATCGGAAACCAGAGCGGCGGGCGGGTCTTTCTCTTTCTTAACAGCGATGATTTCCAGCGCGATTACCAGGCGATGAAACGCAACGGTATTCTATTTGTCAGGGAGCCGAAGCTGGCCGATTATGGCATGGTGGCCGTCTTCGAAGATCTTTACGGCAACAAATGGGATCTGCTGCAACTGAACAAGGAGCACACGCTTATGATGCGAAACGCCGACTTTGATGAGGGCAGCGAGTGGTTGTAAGCTGCATTCCATGTTTTCTCCCTGCCTGACAGGCCGTTTTTCCGGGCTCATACTCTGCGCAAAAGCGAGAGACTCTCACCCGGCAGACACAGTCCCCGCATAGTCGACCACAGCGCAACAAGACGCCGTCCCTTGGCACTGTTCCACTCTTTCGCGATTTCGTTATGGCAGCGCAAACCGAGCCCTCTGCGCTCATGGTGACAGAATCTGCATTCTATCGGCTGATACCCTGTGGCAAAGAGTTCGCATAATCCATTTGCAAAAAAGGTGCAGCCCTTATTCCGGTGATGCTGTAATGAAAAATATCCCTCATTTCCCCTGAAAGCCGGAGCAAGAACACCGAATTGAAAGTCGGGTGCGAATTCAAGCATCATCCTCGCGCCAAGTCCGGCATCGATGGCCTCTCGGGCTTCACCGACAAGCCACCAGCCGGGCCTGAGACAATAGTGCCTGCATATTTCACATGAGCAGGGTTTCGAGGGGGGATACTTCCGATAGAGCCGCTGTTTCATTTTATATTGTCCATAGGTTCAGACCTTTCTGAGGAACAGATGCGATCCCCCCATTTTGTCTGAAAAGTCCCGCATCGTTCCGAGCCGATACTACATTTTCTCTTTACAAAATACAATAGTGAGAAATCATCATGTGCATGGAAAAATCGCTGTTTCAACTGCGCAATCGCTACGAGGCTATTGTCGCCGCGCTTCACTGCGATGTGAACGAAGAAGATTATGCAAAACTCGGGCAGCGCATAGAAGACATTCGCAGTCTCGCTTCACTTGAGAACAGATCGATTTCATTGTATGACGTGCACAGGCGGAAATTTATTCTCAAAGTTGACAGGCATCACGAGTTGCTGGGCTACAACCGTGAAGACGGCGAGCGGCTTGATGATATCGGCAACTACCATTCACGGATTCACCCTTCGGACATATCCTTTCTTTACGATTCGGAAATACGGGCGTATGAATATCTGTCGGCGATTCGGAACCCGTCAAAAAAAGATTACAAACTTGTCTATGATTACAGGGTACGGGCAAAAAACGGCGAGTACATACGATTTCTTCACCAGATGGCGCTGTTCGAGCTGGATCGCCGTTACAATTCGTGGATTGTCATGGTAATATCGGATGTACTGTCGATATATCCCGATGACCAGGCGCCGAGAAGATATCTGCTCGACACACGTACAAACCGGGTGCTGCTTTTCAACGAAGAATCGGGCATCAGGCGCTATCTGCTTACCCCGGCCGAGCAGCGGGTACTTCGCCTGGTCGCACAGGGCTTTGACAGCGGGCAGATCGGCCGTCTCATGAAGACAAGCGTCAATACCGTCAACAATCATCGACAGCATATTCTTGAAAAAACAGCTACAAAGAACACCGCACAGGCGATCATGTATCTGCATTGCATCGGTGTTCTATATTAACGAACGAAGACTGCTAAAGCTCCCACATCGAGCGGCTCATGTCAATTTTGCCATTGTCTAGAAACAGCACCCCTTCACTTTCGAGAAGCGCCCGCTGCCGCAGTGCCCCGCCGAAAATATCACCCGGCGCCATCGCGCCTTCTTTGTTTACCACCCGGTGCGCCGGAATGACACAATCAGCTGGCGTGTCACGAAGCGCCATGGCAACCGCACGTGCGGCAAGCGGGCGCCCCAGCATCATGGCAATACGCCCGTAGCTGAGCACTTTGCCGGGAGGAATACGCGCGACGATTTCATATACCTGGGTGAATTTCATTTTATCTTTTTTGGTTTTTTCGGTTTAGGTTCGGGCAATTCAGCTTCTGTAATGCGCACAAGTTCACAAAGCCATTCGCGGTCCTCGATGCGGTCTTCGATCAGAAAGCTGTTCTTCGCGCCGTTATACGGCGGCGCTTCAACGAGTTCAACACCGATATATTCCTTTCCGGCAGCAGTCGGCTTTACATAAAATCGGTTTTCGCAAATGAGTGCGACGAGTTTACCCTTACTGTAAATCGCATATTCGCCAAACATCTTGCGGGCACGTATCATTTCGCAATCACGCAACTGATCGACAACAAAATCGACAAAACTTTGTTCAGATGCCATCCGCATTTCCCCCTTTGTTTTGAACATGATTTGATGAAACAGGTCTATGTCACGCATAAAACCGAATAAATTCCGCAGCTCTCGAACAGCCTGCCCGCCGAAGGGCGCAAAATGGGTTGACGCATAACATGTTTACTCTCTACTATAATTTGCGGTGCCCGGTTTCACCTGAACATGCTTGCACCGACTGACACGACTTGCCAGAAGCCACGCCGTCAACCGCATCGCCCGGCAAGAAAAGAAGAACGCCCCGACTCTGTTCGGATATGCATCGGAGACAGAATGCATCAACACGACGAAAAAGTGGAATTACTTCGCAAGGTGGAAATTTTTTCCGCGCTGCGGGAGTACGAACTGGATATCATCGCCCGTCACAGCGAGATGGTCGAATATGCCAGGGGAAATATCGTGTTCACACAGAATTCGACCGCCGAATGCATGTATGTTGTCAAATGCGGCAGAATCGGAATAGTCAATATCGAGAGTCAGGACGTGGCCCTTGTCGCCCAAATAACCGCCTCTGAAACCCTTGGCGAGCTGGACTTTCTCGGCAAAACACCACACAACGCACTTGCCATGGCAGAAGAACCTTCACTGCTTCTGCGCTTTCCCGCCGAGAGATACTGCGCCGAAAAAGTCTTCAGCGATCATCCCTTCATATCGGCAAGCATGCTGTATCGTCTGCTCGGTATCGTTTCTACACGCATTCTCAATGTGCAGGAATCACTTGCGGAAAAAGAGCCCTGGGTTGTCGATCTCAAAAAGCAATTGCTCTGCGACAAACTAACCGGTCTTTACAATCAGGTCTTTTTCAGAGAAGAGTTCGACACACTTTTCTCTCGTGACAAAGAGGGAAAAACGGCACTGCTCATGATTAAGCCCGATAACTTTAAAGAGATCAATGATCACTACGGACACAAGGCCGGCGACCAGCTGCTGCGGCTTATGGCCGTTTTTCTGCAATCCGAACTCGGGCAGAATGATGTGGGTGTGCGTTTCAGAGGTGACGAATTTGCCGCTGTTCTCAACGACACCGACCGCACCGGGGCAATCGCACGCGCCGAAGCCATCATTCGATCGTACATGGCGATGGATATAGCCGAAATTACCGCACCCGATACAATCGTAATCAGCGCCAGTGTCGGAATAGCGCTTTTCCCCAGACATATAAAAAACGGCGAAACGCTGATCGAAGCGGCCTTACGCAAGATGTACCGCGCCAGAGCTTCGGGCGGCTCACGAATAGTTATCTAAGGAAACCATAATGGAGCATACGGTGCGGACATTTGATATTTTCCAGGATCTCGACGACAGCGAGTTTGCGGTTCTGCGAAAATACTTTACATCACAGAGCTATTCGCAGGGCGAAGCCGTTTCCTGCGAGCGCACGCTCTGCATCGTGAGCGAGGGCAGCATTAGCGCCCTAACCCATAATCCGCAACACGGCGCTCCGAAACAACAGGAGTGCCGTCCGGGCGACATCTTCGGCGAAATTTCACTTTGCACCGGCAAGATGACGGGCGACTATCGCGTCAGCTCAGCGGTCGCCAGTCTTCTGACTATCAGCGACGATTATATCAAGGCGATGATAGTCGAAGAACCGGCCGCCGCCGTTAAATTTGTATCGCGCCTGCTGAGCCTTACCATAAAACGGCTGCGCGGTGTCAGCAGATTTCTCAGCGATATTGTTCAATGGGGCGAGAACGCAAGTCGCCGGGTCATCACCGACGAGCTGACCGGTGTTTACAACCGGCTGTTTCTCGACGACGTACTTCAGAGCTTCTTCGACATTTCAAAAAGCAATAACAAGCCGCTGGCGCTTTTCATGCTCGACATCGACAACTGCCGGGTGATTAACGAAAACTTCGGCATGGACACGGGCAACACCATTTTGCTTGCTGTGGTCTCGATAATTAAAAATTCCGTCAGCAGACACGGCATCATTGCCCGTTACGGAGGCGACGAGTTTTCCATTCTTCTTCCCGAGACCGATCTCAAAGGTGCGAAAAAAATTGCCGAAGAGATCCGCGCTACGATCGCCTCACATGATTTTTCCGCACTCATGGATAAAAAAACCGTTCCGGTAACGATCAGCATCGGTATCAGCGTTTTTCCCGACACAGCCACCGATATTGCATCATTCAAAGAGAAAGCCGACGAATCACTCTACGAGGCGAAACGTCTCGGCCGCAATCGTGTCGCAAGCATCCTCTAACAGTTTGCTGAAAAACAGCAAACTGCTAGAAGAATAGAAGAGCGGATGAAGCTGATCCTGGAACATCTGGCAACACGAAAAGAACTGAGCGGCTGGCAGCTGCAGTGAACAGGAACCCGGGTTTCACTCAGTAAGGTTCAGGCGATTCTGTTTGCGGAGATACGAGCAAAAACTATGCCGCTGAGAAAACCGAAGAGATGACACTCCCATGAGATGAAACCCCTCGTCGGGAAAATGCTGTACAGAATACCGCCGTACATAATCGCCACCGCAACCGAAACGACAACGTAAAGTATATTGCGGGTAAAGAAGCCTCTCGCCAGAACAAAACCGAACAGACCGAAAATGACACCGCTGATACCGATATGCACCGATCCCCGCTCTCCCAGAAGCCAGGTTCCCATACCTGCACCAAGCGCACTGAAAACAAACAGCGAAACATACTCGTGCTGCGATGTCAGAATAACGATAAACGAGAGCACCGCGAAAGGAACGGTATTCGCAGCAAGATGATAAAAATTACCGTGAAGAAAGGGCGCGGCCGCGATGCCGAATAAACCGCTGAATGTCCGTGGACGAATGCCGAGCGAATCAAGATAGACGAAAGGCAATAAAAAATCGACTATCTCTATCGCCCATAAGGCGACAACAATTATAAGAATATAGCGCAGGCTTCGTATCATTTTCTCCTCCGAAATACGGCAATCGTTTGCACAGCACACGTTCTCACAGCGGCACAGCCCTCCTCCCGCCCCGCAACAAATCGCTCAGACTATGGC
>JAEWVL010000237.1 GCA_023396665.1 Spirochaetota bacterium | reverse complement strand
TGGCAAAAGAGCCCTTAATACCCTTCGCATAATCGGATATCTCAGAGACAAAACTCCGCATTTCACCCCTGAAATCCTCGTCATCTGAGCCTCCGTCACCGCTGTCATCGCCACCACAGGAAACAATCGGAAAGAGGAACAAGGTGAACAGAATAAACACGAGACAGGTCTTTTTTCTGATTATATAATTCATAAGCGCCTCCATACAAATATGAAACCTGTTTTTATGTATAAAAGCAATCTTTTTTTGTACAAAGATGAGTAGACGGTGGGGCGATTTGACAAGAGAAGCGCCGGTAAAGAAAGGGCATGCCGCATGGCATGCCCCCGGGATTGTGGCTTAGAATTTCACCTCTACGCCGAAATTCGGAAAAAAGGGCAGGCTGTTTGAATCCGGTTTCTCGCTTCTGCGTTCCGGATTTTTTCCGTCTTCGTAGGGTTTTGACCAATCCCACACATAGGAGTGTTCCTTCTGAAATTTCGAGGTGACATTGATCGCTTCCACATACCATTTGACGTATCCCCACTCGTAGTTGCTCTGATAACTGTAGCGCAGGTCGAGCTGATGGTAGGCCGGCAGATGTTCGGTGTTGACCCGGTCAGAGTAAATCGGCACGATACGGCGCCCGTCCCGGCCCTGCGAGGTCTCATAAGCGCCATAGGCCTCATCTTCCTGCCCGCCGATAATCTTGGTGTAGGGCAGTGTTGTGCACCACACCAGTTTGCCTGTAAAGGTATGCGCCTTGTGTTTGTAGCCGCCGACGAGTTTCACGACATGTTCCAGTTCAGTGTCAGACGTGACCCAACGGCTGCCGTTGCCGCTCGAATCAATTGACTCGGGCAGGTTGCTTTTAAATTTCGATTGGGCGATAGTGTAGCTAATCCATCCGAAAAAATCACTTCTGTTCTTTTCAAGGGTCTTTTGCAGCAGAAACTCCGCGCCGTAGTTTTTCATTTCGCCCTTGTTTTTTTCGGGATAATAATCGTCACCGTCGTTATAGCCCCACGGAACAAGAAGGTCGTACATATAGTTGTAGTAGGCCTCGGCCGAAACCTTGTAAATGCCCAGTCGTTGTTCTATACCCGCAACGTTGTGTATCGATTGTTCGGGGCGCATTTTTTCGCCGTATGTTGCCATCTCCGGTTCCAGGTTGAAGTACGAGGGATTTATCTGCTTGAACGAGTGATACTTGCCCGAAGCTACCGATATGGTTGTTGCTGTCGGAAATTCATAGCTTGCCATTCCCCGTGGATCAATCGAAGTAGCCTTGCTTCTGTCAAGATAATCGAGACGAAGCTGGGGGAAAAGCGTCAGGCCGCCAAGCGTAAATCGGTTATCCACCCTCGCTCCGATGCTGTGATTGATCACTTTGCGATCCAGTTTGAATCTTTCAAGAAGATCCGAGGTGAAGATATCGGCTTCATTGATGTCGACATCTGTGCGCAATCTTTGCGATGTGCCTTCGGCGGTGAAATAATAGGTGTTGAACTCAAGCCCGAGCCCGAGAGTGGCTTTGTTTTTCCACCATTCGTATGAAAAATCGTCCTTGAGTGTGTAGGTCATCGGTTTGGAGGTTATCTTTGTTTCGTTCAGATCATCATCGATCAGCGGGTGATTGAGTTTCTGGTGAACGAAATAATAGGGTATCGCAGCGTATGCGCACACGCTGTTTTTCACTTTTGAATCGCGATAGGTATAGGTCGCGCCCTGTGTAAAGAACTGCTGGTCGGCACTGAGTTCAATATCGCCGTAGTAGGGGTCATACTCGCTGGGATTTCGCTCTTCGCTCTGGAACTCGGCCCAGTCACGTGCTCCAACAGCCAGTACCGTCAGGCTGTTACGAGTATCAAAGTTATGGCGGTACTTGATCTGATAATCCCAGTACTGCGGCAGTTCTTCGGGTCGCAGGTAGAGCCCGAGTTCGCGAGCCACAACCGGTATCGTATAACTGATATAGCCTATACGTCCGGCAACAATGAAATAACCGTTATTCTGTTTCTTCATTTCACCGTCGACAAAGGATGTTCTGTAGGTCGGTGTCTTGACGAGCAGGGCGGAAGAGAGAAGACTGAAGTCGACGTAGCCGCCGAGTTTTTCGACTTCGTCGACAGAATGCATCGCGATAACTGAACCGTAATCGGCGTTGAAAATGGCGGGATACGCGGATGAATAGACGTCGATTTCGCTGATGAATTCGCTCGATATAACCGAGTGGATTCCGAAAAAATGCTGCGGATACTCAATCGGAATACCGTCAAGATAGAAACGGTTGTGCTCTGAGCCGACGCCGCGAATGACAAGCGGGCCGAACATGCTGCCCTGCGATTCGCCGACACTCGACTGGTTAATGCCGGGCAGGGTGCCCAGTGCTGAGATCGCATCGCCGAAAGAAGCGGGAACCTCCTCCATTTCCTCGAACGAGAGATTTCTTCTCGATATGTTCTGGGGTTTGCGTTCACCTCTGACGATGAGACTGCCTCCTGCAATGGAAACGGGTGAAAGGGTGAAATTAAAGGTAGCCGCTGATCCCCTGACCATTACAAGTGTCGTCTGCTGCTCAAGTCCGGGCGATGTGATCACGACTTTTTGCTGGCCCATCGGAAGTGTTGTAGCGTAGTTCCCGTTATCGTCGGTTTGTACGCGAACACGGGCGTCGACAAACACGAGTTCGGCGTACTCGACCGGCTTGCCCGTTGAACCGTCGGTAATGGTTCCGCGTACCGTCGCCTGCTGGGCCAATGCGGGTGTACAAATCAATAATAACAAGATAATAGCAAATGGGCGGGTAAAAAAGCCACCACATATCTTCTTTTTCATATCAGTTATCCAGTTTGAAATTCATTGTTTTTGTCAGAATTACCGCTTTTTTCTCTCCGTCTATAACAGCGGGAGTAAATCGTACACCTTTAAAAATGTTGTGTACTTCGGCGCTGAAATCCTTTTTAAGCTGTGCTTTCATATCGTCGGATACGTCTTTCAGAAGACGGACATTCTTTACCCTGATCTTTTGAATAAGTCCTTCGGCACTGATGACGAATTCGACCATGACGATGGCCTCGACCCCTTCATCCCTCGCAAGTGAGGGGTAGAGATCTTTTATGGTTCCGATCGGTTTCGGATGCACGACATTCGAGCCCGCCATCATGTCCAGATCGACGGCATCTTCGCTGTTGGAAGTTCCCGATGCGCGCGGAACATTTTTTACCGGTACGACCTCACCATCGGTTGATGATATATCCTGGACTGCGACCTGTTTCTGGGGCTGAATCGTCTCAATGTCGACAAAACTCAAGCGGTCAGGTTTCTGTATATC